>JAERML010000270.1 GCA_016844425.1 Bacteroidota bacterium | reverse complement strand
GTACAGGATCGGATCGTGGTGTTTCTGAGCGGTCTAAGACGGGAATCGTTCGAGCGAGCGCCGTAGTCGACATCAAAAAAACCCGGTCACTCATATGTGACCGGTTCGCAAATTCAATCAAGAGGAAAAGCCTAGTTCGCCGCTCTTATCCTCACATCGCCACCGGACGTGTGGGCGTGGATGGGGTTCCCTCCGCCGTTAACGCTTCCACGGATTCTGCTCTCATCAATCCTGCCGGACATGGTAATCGGGAGATCACAACTGACTTCGCCACCGCTTGTTGACGCATCGATGGTTGCTGCGATGTTCTTGTCCACCATAATCTCAAT
This sequence comes from Bacteroidota bacterium, assembly GCA_016844425.1. The sequence goes on along the minus strand of JAERML010000270.1, from coordinate 2,782 downwards.
ATCTCCGCCCGACGTCTCTGCATAAACTCCCCTGTTTCCATTCTTCACGCGGACGATCACGTCACCGCCGGATGTCTCTGCGCGAACTTTTCCGTCCACATCGCTGATTCTGATGTTGCCTCCAGAGGTCCCCGCTTCCACATCGCCGTTGATTGCGGTGAGAACAATATCTCCTCCCGATGTCTCCACCCGTACATTCCCCGTTATCTTCTCAGACCGGATGTTGCCTCCGGATGTCCCCATATCGACTTCCCCTTCCACATCCTTCACGTCGATATTGCCACCGGATGTTTCTCCCTGCACCCGCCCCTTGATCGTCGCAATTCCCACATCTCCGCCAGACGTGTTCAGGCGGATGTTGTACTCGCGAGGAACTCTTACCGTGAATCGGACCTCCAGATCGTTGGTGTTCCAGAACCACCACCCGGATGAACGGCCACGTCCTTTCACTTCCACGCCCTTCTCCACCTGGTTGGCGATGATCTCAAATTCGTCCACGTCTCTCCCCCGACCACGGATTTGAGCCTCGATCGCTACTTCGTTGGCGGCAGTACCGACGATTGTAACGTTTCCCACGTCTGTGTTCAGTGTAAACGTTTCCCCCGGAGCAACAGTGAACTTCTTTTCAAACTTCCTATCTCCCGCTGCGGCAAATGCCACAACGAAGCAAACAAGAGCAAGGATAATGGCGAGCGGAGTTGAACGTGCGTGCTTCATGATTCCTACCTCGATGATCAGTCCGACGGATGGTGAGATACCTGCCTCTTAGACGACACCGTTGCTGAAAAGGTTGCATGGTAAGACTTTGCATTTCGGAGCCGATTTGCGTACCATGACTGCCGTATCCGCATCAATGTCCAGGCACTCTCGGTTCATACCCCCAATGCACGCAACGATACAGATGATGATGGTATCGCTCCTTCTTGTCGGTTGTGGCGATACAAAGGAGAAGACACCCGTGCCGGAATACCCAGCAGAAGTTCGAACGAAAGTGCCGCCCGTTACCATCCCTGCGTTCGACGGCGGGCAGGCATTTGCTTACCTGACAAGGCAGACATCGTTCGGCCCCCGCAATCCGAACTCAGCAGGGCACTCAGCATGCCTCGACTTCCTAAGTGCAGAACTGAGGAAGCACGCCGACAACGTACGACTCCAGCAATTCAACGAGTCAGGATACGACGGCGAGAAGCTCGTCCTCACCAATGTGATCGCATCATTCAAGCCTGACGTGAAGGACCGAGTCCTCCTCTGTGCCCACTGGGACACGCGTCCACGGGCTGAACATGATGAAAATAAGAGGAGGCGCAACGAACCCATCCTCGGGGCAAATGATGGTGCAAGCGGCGTGGCAGTGCTGCTGCAAATCGCCTCCATGTTAAAAAATCATCCACCGTCCATTGGTGTCGATATTGTCCTATTCGATGGCGAGGATTACGGGCTGGAGGGAGACGACGCGAAGTATCTCCTCGGCTCGCGGCACTTCGCGCGGAACAAGATCCTGGATTATGTTCCCCGGTTCGGGATCCTCCTCGACATGATTGGCGACAGGTTTCTCGAAATTCCCAAGGAGCAACACTCTCTTCGTTACGCGCCTGATGTTCTTGATCTTGTTTGGGGAAAGGCACGAGAATTGGGATACCTCCAGTTCGTCGATGAAGTTGGTGAACTTGTCACGGACGATCACCTGCCGTTGAACGAAGTAGGGATCAAGACGATAGATCTGATCGACTTCAATTATCCCGATCCGACCAACAGGTTCTGGCACACCCACCAGGATATCCCCGAGAATTGCAGCGCCGAAAGCCTTGGAGCGGTCGGCACCGTCCTCACGCACGTGATTTATTCTCAGCAACCGTAAGCAATGCCCCGCTCGTATGTGGAAGTGGCAATTAGAGCCGACCGGCAGTTGGTCGAGCATCTTATCGGCATCATGTCTCAACTTGGCTTCGAGGGTTTCTGGGAAGACGATGTCGCACTCAAATGCTACATGAGCAGTGAACGATGGACAGATACGATGCACGGCGAACTCGAATCTATTGCCCGATCCATGGCACGCTCCAGCAGCTCGCCTCTCCCGAAGATTTCCGTCAACCTGATTGAGGATAGGAACTGGAACGAGGCATGGGAGAAGACCATTCAGCCGATTCACGTAACCGACCGGATCGTGATCCGACCGACGTGGCACCAGTATGATACCCGGCCGGACGAGATCGTCCTGGTCATCGACCCAAAAATGTCGTTCGGGACGGGTTATCATGAAACGACCCGCCTCGTTCTCAGCCTGATGGAGAAACATCTCCAGGTCAACTCTCACGTATTGGATGTGGGAACAGGTACGGGTGTTCTTGCGATAGCGGCAATCAAGCTCGGGGCGTCATCTGCGGTCGGTGTTGATGTGACTGTGAAGATTATCGCCGGCGATCTCTCTTCGGTCCCGCCAGAACGTTTCGGCTTGATCGTCGCCAACATCCAGCGCAACGTAATCGAACCGTTGCTTGGCGACATGTACCGCCGGCTCATGCCGGGGGGAATCATTATTCTCTCGGGCCTCCTCATCTCCGATCGCGACCAGATGCGAGCCGCACTCCATGCTGCAGGTTTCGAAATTGTTGAGGAGATGGTAGAGAATGAGTGGATCGCACTGGCGGCCCAAAAAGCGCATAAGTGAATGGAACCTTGGTAAGGGCGAGCGAAGTCGAAGTCTGTCCTACAAAATCCTTTGACCGCAATCAGGGTCACCGTGGGACCTGGATCCAACTCTTGCTTTTCCCATTGCTAACGG
>JAERML010000058.1 GCA_016844425.1 Bacteroidota bacterium | reverse complement strand
TCTCCCTGGTAATGAGCGCTTCTCTGATTCGCTCGTCAATCCCTTTATAGTGTCCGCAGAGGAAAAGAAGGTTCGTCTTCAGGGAGAGCTCGTTGGCCAACTTCTGTGTGTGCGGCTCCCCCTCGGGAGTCAGATACACTATATCGTCGTACCGTCGCTGGCGCTGCAATGCCTCGATGCAGGCAAAGACCGGCTCGGCTTTCATGATCATACCTGCACCGCCACCATATGGGGCATCATCGATAGTCCGGTGCTTGTCTGTGGCGTACGCGCGCAGATCGTGCACAACGATCTCCACCAGCTTCTGCTCCTGTGCCCGTTTGATGATGCTCTCGGTAAGAGGGCTTTCCAGTAAACGGGGGAGGCCGGTGACGATGTCAATCCTCATTGTTCGTCCTGCATCCCTTCGATAAGGTGGACCTTGATCCGCCTGGCCGGGATGTTGATTTCTTTGAGAAACTCCTTCACTGCAGGCACCATCAGCTCGCGCCCATGATTATCAATGACATAGACATCATGACCGGGTAGCTTAAGGACGTCCTTGAGAATACCCACCTCGTCTCCGTTCTCGTCCACAACCTGAAGCCCAAGAAGATCGTGGACGAAGTGTGTTCCCTTTTTCAGACGTATGGCCTGCTTTTCAGCAACAAAGAGAAGCCCCCCCACCATCCGTTCAGCACTCGTCCTGTCTAGTGTTGCCATCAGCTTGAGCCGCACCCCCCGCTCCCCCACCCGTACGTACTCCACTTCCATCTCAACAGCCGTCGCCTCATCGGCGCCAAGAAATACTTTTTTCAGTTTCTTGAAGCGCGCTGGTGAGGCCGTCATCGTCTGGACAACCACCTCGCCCTGAATCCCGAACGGTTTCATAACCTTGCCGATTGCAAGGAGAGAAGCATGTTTCTTCAATCTACGATTTCCAGGATTGCCCGTTTACCTTCTTTGGCCGCCACCGCTGCAAGGAGTGTGCGCATTGCTTGCGCCGTTCTCCCTTTTCTTCCGATGACCTTTCCAACGTCTTGTTCCCCCACCTTGAGTTTGAAGACCGCCTTATTCTCCTTCTCTTCAAACTCGAGCATCACCAGCTCCGGGTGATCGACGAGATGCTTTGCAATGAATTCGAGGAACTCTCTCATAGCGCCTCCTTCGCGATGTTGGACGCCCCCGTTCACATCGGGAGGTCCGATGAGGTCAGAGCACCGTCCACGTCAGGGGAAGCGGCTCATCTCATACGCCAACGTTCACATCTATGGGGTGACGAATACACTCGAATACAAAGAACACTTTGCGCTTACGCGCCTGCCACAGGTGCTTCTGCCGCCGGTGCCGGTGCTGCCGGAGCAGTGGCCTCTGCCTCGCCACTCTTCTTTGCTTTGCGCCGTGTCGCAATGCGGCGAGTCCGACGGGCTTCATCACGCTGTCGCTTCTCGGTCTGGGCCAGTTGCCACTTTTCCATTTCGGTTGCAACCGCCGCCGCGTCAAGGCCTTTCTGGGTCATGCTCCACTTCAGCCAGAGTCCGTTCCGCTGGAAGAGGCTTCGGACTGTGTCTGTTGGTCGCGCGCCGCTCTTCAACCAGTGGAACACCCGCTCCTCCCGTGCCGCAATCAGCATCGGGCTCTGAAGCGGCTCATAACGGCCTATCACTTCCAAGAATTTCCCGTTGCGCGCCGCGCGGGAATCCGCCGCCACAATATGGTACATCGGCATTTTCTTCTTGCCGATCCGCCGCAGTCTTAGACGTACCGCCACTGTTCTCTCCTTTGAGTAATGTATGATACTATCGAATCGTTCCTCAATAACCCGCCGGCATATTCATCCCCTTCATCATTCTTGCCATCTTCCCACCTTTGCTCAGCGTCTTCATCATCTTTTGCATCTGTTCGAACTGTTTCATCAGCTTGTTCACATCCTGGACTGTTGTGCCACTTCCTACCGCAATTCGTTTTCTTCGCGAGCCATTGATGATATGAGGTTTCTGTCGTTCCTCTCTCGTCATAGACTGCATGATGGCCTCTAGTCTCACCAAGGCTTTATCATCGATGGTTGCGTTTTGTGGAAGTCGATGCGTACCCGGAAGCATTCCTATGACCTGGCTAAGGGGCCCCATCTTCTTCATCTCCTGAAGCTGGTCGAGGAAGTCTTCCAGTGTGAACTGGGACTTCCGCAGCTTTGCCTCCAGCTTGACGGCCTTGTCTTCATCAAACCTCTCGTGAGCCTTCTCGACCAGAGTGACGATGTCGCCCATGCCGAGAATACGAGAGGCGAGACGCTCCGGATGAAACTTCTCCAGCGCATCCAGCTTTTCGCCAACACCGATGAACTTGATTGGCGCACCAACGGTTGCACGAAGGGATATCGCAGCCCCGCCGCGCGCATCACCATCCATCTTGGTTAGTACGGCGCCATCGAACTGGAGGCGATCATGAAATGCCTTTGCGGTGTTGACCGCATCCTGTCCCGTCATGGCATCAACGACAAACAGAATTTCATGAGGATGGAGCGAGGTCTTCATGACCTCCAATTCCTTCATCATCTCTTCGTCAACGTGCAGCCGGCCAGCTGTGTCAACGATTACTACATCTCTCGCGTTCTTGCGGGCATGTTCGACGGCATGCTCCGCAATGGTGACGGCGTCAGAATCTCTTTCCGAGTAGACCGGCAAATCGACCTGACCCCCGAGCATGATTAACTGGTCAATTGCCGCGGGTCTGTATACATCGGCGGCCACAAGAAGGGGGTGCTGTCCCTGCCCTTTAAGGTGGTTCGCCAGCTTACCGCAGAAGGTCGTCTTCCCGGAGCCCTGCAAACCTGCCACCATGATAATGGTGGGTGGAAGAGGAGCCGAAGCAATACCCGTGTTGGACGTCCCGAGCAGACTGACTAGTTCATCATAAATGATCTTGACGATTTGCTGGCCCGGGGAAATGCTCTGCATGACACCTTGCCCAACGGCCCGCTTCTGGACGTCATCAATAAACTGACGGGCAACCTTGTAGTTGACGTCGGCATCAAGAAAGACCCGGCGAACCTCGCGAAGTGTCTCCGCAATATTTGCTTCTGAGATCTTGCCCTGGCCCCTCAGACGCTTGAGCACACCCTCTAATTTCAGACTCAGATCTTCAAACATGGGTATTCCGGAAGAAACTGGGCAAACACAAAGGAATTCGGCCCGCAAGGGGTATTAAGGTAAGGAAAACCATATACTTATGCAAGGTACGATTGTTACTCATATCTGGCCGATGCAACCCCTAAAAGAAAAACACCGCCGTTCGTCCGACGGCGGTGCTGTATTGTCGAGGGGACCTTGATCCGCTATCCAGCTTTCTTTTGAGCCTCCGCTCCGCTGACAATCTCAAGCAGTTCCTTTGTGATGGATGCTTGTCGGGCTTTGTTGTAGACCAATTGGAGGGAAGAAATCATTTCGTTGGCGTTCTCTGTCGCATTCTCCATTGCAGTCATCCGTGCACCCTGTTCGGCAGCGTTGGATTCAAGGAGCGACCGCCAAATCTGGAAATTCAGGTGCCTGGGCAACATGGCGTTAATGATCCCCACCGCTGAAGGCTCATAAATGTAGTGAAACGGTCGATGAAGCTCTTTCGATTGAATGTCGCTGAAATCGATTCGGACCGGGAGGAATTGCTCGATCATCGCCCGCTGCTGGGCAATGGATTTGAACTCATTATACAGGATCTCGACTTTGTCATACTCACCTTTGAGATATCCGCTGACCACTTCCCCTACAATGGTCTGCGCTTGGCCGAATACGAGGTTATTGTACACGCCGATGTATTTCCCCGCTACGGTGTAGTGCCGCTTGGAGAAGAAATCCAGCCCCTTCTTTCCAACACAAAAAACTTTCAGATGTCCTTCCCGTTGCAAGGTCGCGTAGTGTGTATTGATGTGGTTGACCGCAGCCTTGATGAGGTTGTTGTTGAATGCCCCGCACAACCCTCGATCGGCGGTGACCACCACCAGAGCAACGGACCGAACCTCCCGCTGCGCGAGAAAAGGATTGCCCGTGACATCCGTGCTCGTCAACAGATGTTTCAGCAGATTCCGTATCGTCCGCGCATAAGGCCTCGCTGCCATGACATTCCCCTGCGCCCTGCGGAGCTTTGCCGCGGCCACCATCTTCATCGCTTTGGTGATCTTCTGGGTTTTCTTGACGCCGACAATGCGGGCGCGTACTTCTCGAAGTGTTGCCATCGTCAGGCCTTTACAGCAACCTTGAATGCATCAGTGAACTCCCGTAGCACGGCCTTGAGTCGGGTAGTGATTTCGTCGGTGAGGTCTTTCTTCTCCGCAATCGCCAGAAGAAGATCGGGGTGTTTCAATTCCATCATTTCAAGTACCTCCGATTCATACCGCTGGACATGCTCTAGCGGAATCTCGTCCAGATAGCCGTTTGTACCCGAGAAAATGCTCACCACCTGTTTTTCAACCGGCATCGGCACGTATTGTCCCTGCTTGAGCAACTCTACAAGACGGGAGCCTCTGCGTAGCTGCTGTAGCGTTGCTTTGTCGAGGTCGGAGCCGAACTTGGCAAACGCTTCGAGTTCGCGATACTGTGCCAGCTCAATCCGCAAACGACCGGCAACCTTTTTCATTGCTTTGATCTGCGCGTTGCCGCCGACGCGGGAGACAGAGATACCGACGTTGATGGCGGGGCGAATGCCTGAGTTGAACATGCCCGGCTCGAGATAGATCTGCCCGTCGGTAATCGAGATGACATTGGTCGGAATGTATGCGGAGACGTCCCCGGCCTGTGTTTCAATCACAGGGAGCGCGGTCAGGCTGCCGCCACCAAGTGTATCGCTCAGCTTGGATGCGCGCTCCAGCAAGCGCGAGTGAAGGTAAAACACATCGCCCGGATATGCCTCGCGACCCGGTGGTCTGCGAAGAAGGAGCGAAACCTGACGGTATGCCTGAGCCTGCTTTGAGAGATCATCATAGATAACCAGGGCATGGCGGCCGCTATCGCGAAAGAACTCACCCAGCGTAGCGCCCGAGTAGGGGGCTATGTATTGCATCGGTGCCGGATCACTGGCAGTTGCCGCGATGACCGTTGTATAGTCCATAGCACCTTCTTGCTGCAGCTTGTCGACGACCTGCGCAACCGTTGAGCTCTTTTGTCCAACCGCAACATAGATGCAGTAGACTGGCTTCACGCCCTGCTTCTTTGCCTGCTCAGTGTGTGTGAATTTCTGGTTGATGATCGCGTCAATCGCCACCGCCGTCTTGCCGGTCTGGCGATCGCCGATGATCAATTCACGCTGCCCGCGACCGATGGGGATCATGCCGTCCACGGCTTTGATCCCGGTCTGAAGAGGTTCCTTGACCGGCTGACGGTCGACCACACCGAGCGCCTTCCGCTCGATGGGAGAGACTTTCTCTGTCTGGATGGGACCGCGGCCGTCAATAGGCTGGCCGAGCGGATTCACAACACGGCCGAGCATTTTTTCACCAACAGGCATCGAGGCAACACGGCCTGTCCGCTTCACCATGTCCCCTTCCTTGATCTGACTACTCTCGCCGAAGAGGATACACCCAATATTGTCTTCTTCCAGGTTCAGCACCATGCCGAACACGCCATGAGGGAACTCCACCAGCTCGCTCATGAGTGACTTTGAGAGACCGTACACTCGCGCAACCCCATCACCTACCTGGAGGACAGTACCGACATCGTAAATGTCAACTTCCTTCTCAAACCCAGCAAGCTGCTTCCTGAGTATTGCCGATACTTCGTCTGGTCTTACTTCCGCCATTGTCTCATCCTTTGCTAATCTACGTTAGTTTGACAGCGCCCCGCCTGAGATGAAGCGCTCCCGCAATAACTCCAACTGGTGCCGGACGCTGGCGTCCAGTACCGTATCACCAATCCTCACCACGAGCCCGCCCCGTATCGACTTGTCAAGAGAGAACCGGACGCGCACCTTCTTCTTCGTGTACTTCTCAAGCTGACTCTGCAGATTCTTCTCTTGCGGCTCCGTGAACTCCACGGCCGAGCGAACATCGACATTCACGATCCCATATTTCTCATCCCGCAGGATTGCAAATTGCTCGATAACGTCCGGCAGAATCGGCTCGCGACCCTTTGCCGTTAGAAGATGAATAAACCGCAAGGTCTCCCCGCCGATCCTCTTTTCCAGGAGCTCCTTGAACACCGCCTTCTTTTTGGCAGGTGATACAACGGGGCTGGCAATCAGAAGACGGAACTCTCTGGATCCGCGCAGAAGGTTCCCCAGCATATCAAGGTCGCCCGCCGTTCCGTCGATATTCTTCTGTTCAGTCGCCGCCGTCATCAACGCCATCGCATAACGCCGGGCAACACGTACGTTCTTCATCGATGTCAGCTCTTATGGATTTCTTTGATGGCGGCATCCACGAGTTGCCGTTGCTTGGGCGTATCGAGATTCGCGTCAAGGATCTTGCCCGCAGCAATGATCGCGAGGTCGGCCACCTCGGTGCGCAGTTGGGTCAGTGCAAGATCCTTCTCGCGCCGGATCTCGTCTTTGGCCTGCTCGATCATATGACGGGAGGATGCATTTGCCTTCTCGACAACTTCGGCCTTGATCTTCTCCCCCATCTCCCGTCCTTCCTTAATGATTCGCTGTGACTGTTCTTCTGCAAGGGCCAACTGCCGCTTGTTTTCCTCCAGCAGGCGCTGTGCCTCTTGCTGCGCTGCTTCGGATTGTTGCAGGGCGGCCCGTATTTTCTCTTCGCGCGCGCTCAGGGCCTGCACCAGCGGCTTCCACGCCAGAGCACGCAGAATCACGAGCAGAATAACGAACGTGATGATGGTCCAGACGATCAGACCTGGATTGATTTCTAACATGGGAGATCCCCGGTCGGATTATTTCGTGGCGAGGATAATGCAGATCGCAAGGGCAAAGAATGTTGCGCCTTCGATGAGCGCGGCAGCGATCAGCATCGACGTACGGACCTGACCTGCGACTTCCGGCTGGCGTCCACTTGCTTCCATTGCCGCAGCCGCGAGCTTGCCGATACCGAGTCCAGCACCAATCACGGTGAGGGCGGCACCGATGCCAGCTGCCAGGTAACCAAGACCAGTTGCTTCCATAATACTTCCTCCTGCGAAAGATAGTGTGTGATGATGTGTGCGTTGTAATCGTTATAACTGCGAATCAGTGGGCATGCTCACGGTGTTCCTCATGGCCGGCCTGCATACCAAGGCCCATGAAAAGGGACGTAAGCATCGTGAAGATGTATGCCTGAAGAAATGCAACAAAGAGCTCCAGGAAGTTGATTCCCAGAACAAATCCCAGCGGACCGATGGCGATAATATAGGACTTGAAGATGAAGATCAACCCTATGAGAGAGACAATCACAATGTG
>JAERML010000057.1 GCA_016844425.1 Bacteroidota bacterium | reverse complement strand
AGAATTGAGTTCAGGGTTTCGGATACAGGAGTCGGGATCCCGCCCGAGTTAATGCACAAAATGTTCGATCCGTTCATCACTCATGGAAAAGCAAATGGCACAGGGCTGGGCCTCGCAATCACCAAACTGATAGTGGAACAACACGGGGGCACTATCGATGTCAGCAGCCAGGTTGGCGTCGGTACCACCTTTGCGCTTATGATCCCCGGGGCAACTTCCCGAGTCACGTTTTGATAACGCAATGACAGGCACACGACGGATTCATTCACGGCTCGATGCGGCAACTGTCCTCACTGCATACCGCGCGGGATATTTTCCGATGGCCGACCATGAAACCCGTGCTATTTCCTGGTACTCTCCTGATCCGCGGGCGATTATTCCCCTCGATAAGTTTCCTATCTCCCGAAGTCTTCGTCATACGATCAACAAGCATCGTTTTGAGGTCAGGCTGAACACTGCATTCGAAAACGTTATTCGCGCGTGCGCTGACAGGGAGGAGACGTGGATCTCTGATGAGATCATCACCGTGTACACTGAACTGCACCGGCTCGGACACGCCCATTCCGTGGAATCGTGGCTTGGTGGTGTGCTGGCAGGGGGACTATACGGTGTTGCGATCGGGGGGGCATTTTTCGGGGAGTCCATGTTCAGCAGGAAGGCAGATGCATCAAAGGTCGCACTGGTTTTCCTTGTCCGCCATCTGCAGGATCGCGGCTTTGGACTCCTTGACTCGCAATTCATCAATGATCACATCAGACGGTTCGGTGCAGTTGAGATCAGAAGGTCTGATTACCTCGCACGCTTGCGAGGGGCCCTTTCATTGAAGACGGGGTTCGGGGAACCAACAAAAGACAAAACGAATGATGCGAATACCCGTTGAACTTCTCATCATTTTCGTTCACTGGGCAGCGGACAGGGCGGTTGCGAGGTCACTCCGAAGGATCGTTGAAGTGGTGGCCGGCGACCGCAGCATGCGAACGGGCTGTGTGTCCGAAATCAAGTCCAGAATTATCTCCCATGACGGCTGGCTTCACGCTCAGAATCAGCCGTGGACTTTTTCGCATTTCAGGGCGTGAGCAGTTGCAACAGTAACAATTACTGCCTATATTCACGAAGACATGAGCGACGAGTTCCAGGCGATGCCGGCAAACCTGCAAGCAACCACTTTCCCGTAAGGAGTTAGTCAATGGTCGTCTCGCGCGGAACACAAAAGTTCGATAGAGTTACCATTACCCTTGTGCCCACTGCGGATGAAAGAAGTTACCGCCACGTTCCATCTACGTTTGATCGGACGAACCGTACCTACGCATGGCGACACTTTGAGAAGATCGAGTATCTCATCGTACCGACCAAGATTTCGAGCCGTGAAGTGAAGATAGATATGTTTGTAGGATCGACCGGCAAGCGCAAAGCACACGGTTCGAGTCTGTACAAGACAATCGAGAATCTCGTGAAGACAAAGATTGAGTCCGAATGGCAAGGGCTCAAGCTCGCAGGCATCAGCCGTCCCACGAACGCCGCGCCCCCGGAGCAGACGTTTTCCCGGGGTACGATTGAAGAGATACTTGGGACGAGTCTGGAAGAGTAACACTTGTATCCGCATCACTCATGCATCGGGCAAAACCGATGCATTTTTTTTGGCTGCGCTCTCCTTCGTCACAACAAGTTTAGTCTCACGACTTAGAGTATCACATGAGCCCTGTTGTCCTGACTCAGACTTCTAGCGAGCGGTTCACCCCGACAAAGCAGGGGAAGGTGCGAGACATTTTCGATCTGGGCGACAGGCTCCTGATTGTTGCCACCGACCGGCTCTCTGCATTTGACGTAGTTCTTCCAGACGGAATCCCCGACAAAGGAAGGGTGCTCACGCAGATCTCGGCGTTCTGGTTTCGAAAGCTGTCACACGTTGTGCCTCACCATATGATCTCTGTGGACATGAACGATTTTCCCGAACCGTTTCGTTCTGCCCCGGAGATCTTTGCCGGGCGTAGCATGCTCGTCAAGAAGACAACACCACTTCCTGTTGAGTGTGTCGTGCGTGGTTACCTTTCCGGGTCGGGCTGGAATGATTACAGAAAGACGCAGTCCATCTGCGGGATTCCGCTTCCACCGGGGCTGAGAGAATCCGACAAGCTTCCGGAGCCGATTTTCACTCCCTCTACAAAAGCTGAGAGAGGGAAGCATGATGAAAATATATCGTTCGATGAAGTCGTAAGGACGGTCGGCAAGGATATCGCCACAAGAGTGCGTGATCTCACCATCGCGATTTACAGCGAAGGAGCTTCATTCGCTCTTACACGCGGGATCATCATCGCAGATACGAAGTTTGAGTTTGGTGTTGATGACAACGGCAATGTCATCTGGATTGACGAGGCCATGACACCCGACTCGTCCCGCTTTTGGCCGAAGAACGGGTACACACCAGGCGTCCCACAGCCGAGTTTTGACAAGCAATTTGTGCGTGACTATCTCCTCTCCATCAAGTGGAACAAGACGCCGCCTGCACCCCGTCTGCCTCATCACGTGATTGAAACCACCAGTCAGAAGTACATCGAGGCATTGACGCTTCTGACTCGGTCCTGAGTTCAGTGGAAGGTGATCTCCATGCTGGCTGACACGCCACCCATATTGTCCGAGGTGGAGAACCTGCGTTTCTTTATCCCGCCTGTTTATGGTACGCACCTTCTTCCGCTCCCTTGGCACAGTTCACTTGATGCATGGGGAGATAGCGGCATTTCTTTTATCCCGGTGAAGAGCGGGCTTTCTCGGCACGTTGTTCGATTTATCGAATCGGGCGAAAAGAGATTCGCTGTCAAGGAAACCTCCCTGGAAAGCGCACAGCGGGAGTTTGCGAACTATGTGCAACTTGTCAAGAGGGAGATCCCGACACTCATTCCTGTTGGCGTTGTTTCCCGTTACGAAGGAACCGAGATTGTCTCGACCAAGGTGGGTCAGCAGCCACAGGTCAAGGACACGGGGTACATAGTCACCGAACTGATGGAGAAAGTAATTCCGGATTCGTTTCTGTTCAAGCGCGGGTTCACTAAAGAGAACAGAAGCAAGATCTGGGACGCCGTAATCAGATTGTTCATCCAACTGCATAGCCGGGGAATCTACTGGGGAGACGCCTCGCTCGCGAACATGCTGATCCGGTTTGAGACGGAAGTCGTTCCCGAGCTTGGCAAGCGGACGCTCTTGACTGCCATCCTAGCCGACGCGGAAACAGTCGAAATCCACCCTGCCATCTCCGATTCACTGAGGATGGCAGATGTGGAATTTTTTCTTGAGTCCATGTTATGGACGGAAGCGGATCTGAGGGCAAGCGGGATTGTCCGCGACCCGATGATCACGGAGAGAGATCAGGCGTACATTATGGCATCGTACAAAGGTCGGTTTGCCGTGGAGCAGGAAATTGCCTCCTTTGAACTGGTGACGCATATCGATGTTGACAAACTCCTCGGCAACTTTGACGTCAAGGGGTATGGAAAACTGTTGCTCCAGCACATTCAGGAACATAAATGGTATGTCAGCGAACGAAAAGGACGCGAGGTAACGCTGATTGAGGCGGCGGAGGATTGGTATAAAGAGATTTTCAAACCGGTCTGCAAGATCTTCCATGATCAAGGGTTGTTGGAGTTCTTTCCCGACAAGACCGCCTCCAGCCTATATGTGGAGATCATGGAACACAAATACTTTATGAGCGAGCGTGAGAAAAAGGATGTCGGTCTCGTGGCTGCACTGGAGGACTACTCTCGGACATACGCTCAGCATGGGCCGGTGCACATGACCCTCGGTTCGATTATCAGAGCGTTGACGTCCCTTCTTGGGGGAGGTGACCCACAACGAACGAACATCTATCTTGCTTGAAATGATGAGGCCTCTGAGTATCCATCAGGTTGCTCCTGATCGGCTGCATGTTATATGGGATGATAAGCATGAATCTCAATTCACTACCGAGTATCTGCGTAATAATTGCCCCTGTGCAACGTGCATCCATGAAAAAGAGGAGGATATCAAGAGTGGGATCTTTTCACTCCCCCTTGCCTCAAAAACCCGCCTTGTCAAGATCGACCGTTCCGGCCATAACGCAATTGTGATTTCCTGGGGGGATGGACATAAGACAGGGATTTACACATGGGACTACCTGCGTTCCCTTTGCCCCTGCGACGATTGCCAGGAGTGAGGGACCCTGTGTCCAGAAACTGCGATCTGGATGCAACTCTTGCAGATGTTTCCGTACAATTAAGAAGAGTCATCGCCCATCGCGATTGTACTGTTATACAAACACACATCCATTTTTTCCCCTGAGTTTGTCGTTTTTGACCAAGTACTATCACCAACAAACCAAACATCTCACTGAAGGAGGGCTCATGTACAGGGTTCTGCAAACCCTCGTTTTCGCGCTTATGGCTACGGCAGCATTACACGCCGGGCCTCCGGGTGCAGGCGAGAAGATACTTCCCTTTCCTATCCACCAAACGGTTTTGGACAACGGACTGAAGATCGTCACCATCGAATTCGATAGTCCGGGCATCATTGCGTACTACACCGTGGTCCGTTCCGGTTCGCGCAACGAGGTGGAGTCTGGTCTTTCCGGATTCGCTCATTTCTTTGAGCACATGATGTTCCGTGGGACTGAGAAGTACAGCAAGGATAAGTACAATGATGTCCTTAAGTCCATCGGGGCAGACAACAACGCGTTTACAACAGACGACTACACGGCATACCACGCACTCGCAAGTGCCGAAGCGCTGGAAACAATCATGGATCTGGAATCTGATCGGTTTATGAACCTAAAATACTCTGAGGAAGCGTTCAAGACGGAAGCAGGTGCGATTCTCGGAGAGTACAACAAGAACTATTCGAGCCCGTTCCTGACGATTTTTGAAAAGCTCCGTGATGCAGCTTATACAGCCCACACCTACAAGCATACCACGATGGGATTTCTCAAGGACATCATGGATATGCCGAACCAATATCAGTACAGCCTGACGTTTTTCGACAGATGGTACCGGCCTGAGTACTGCACGGTCCTCATTGTGGGAGACGTGCAGCACGACAAAACGGTAGCTATGGCCAGAAAATACTATGGCAAGTGGAAGCGGGGGAATTACGTCCTTGACGTCCCGAAAGAGCCTCCT
Organism: Bacteroidota bacterium; assembly: GCA_016844425.1. Next base: position 2,219 of record JAERML010000057.1, on the reverse strand, counting down.
CAGACAAAGGGAAGTGTTGTGGAGATGTCCTGGAAGGCCGAGACGCTTCCGATACTTGCCATTGGTTACCACGGGCCGGCTTTCAGCGACGCACAGATCGACATGCCCGCGATGGATGTCCTTTCGCAAGCTCTGTTCTCACAGTCCTCGGATCTGTTCCGCAAACTCGTGATCGAAGAGCAAGCCGTGGAGTTCGTTCAGGGAGGCCAGCAGGATTCGCGTGATCCAGGGCAGTTCACGATCTTCACACGAATCAAGGATGCAAAGATGATCCAGAAGGTTAGTGACGAGATCTATGGAACGATTGAGGAGGCCAAGACAACACCAGTATCTGCCGAGCGGTTGGCAGAAATCAAGTCGTTTCTCAAGTATAGCTATGCTATGGGGCTCGACAACGCCGACGCAATTGCCCGCAGCATTGTCCACTACATTGCCATGACCGGTGACCCTGAGTCAGTAAACAGGGTCTATGCACTTTATGACAAAGTTACAGCTGAGGACCTGATGGCAGTGGCGAGCGAGTACTTCGACGCCAATAATCGTACCGTTGTGTTGTTGACTCAGGAAGGAGCGAAGCAATAATGAGGCCATTATCATTTGTAATTCTCGTTCTTGTGCTGATCACCCTAATTAGTGGATCGATCGATGCCAAAACCCCCGTAAAGGTGACGGAAATAAGGAGTGAACACTCGCCTCTGGTCAATTTTCGCATCATCCTTCGCGCCGGGTCGATTAACGACCTTAAGGGTAAAGAAGGGCTCAATGCCCTAACTGCCTTCTTGCTTGCCCAAGGGGGAACAAAGGAGCTTACCTACCAGCAGGTTGTTGCAAGACTCTATCCATGGGCGGCTTCCATTAACGTGCAGCCGGACAAGGAGATCACGACATTTATCGGCAATGTCCATCGCGACCACCTGGAAAAATTCTACAAGATTTTTTCTGATCTTCTTCTCAACCCGCGTTTCGATCCAGATGATTTCACCAGGAACAAAGATTTAGCCATCAGTTTTCTGGAGAAAAACCTTCGAGGGACGGACGATGAAAACCTCGGCAAGGAAGCACTTGGCCTCGTAATGTTCGGAAATCATCCTTACGGGACCGCGGATGCCACCGTCCAGGGATTGAAGTCATCGACGTTGGAGGACGTGAAGGAATACTATGCGAAAACCTACACGATCGGCACAATGTGGATAGGAATTGCGGGTGGCTACCCTAAGGCGTTCGTGGAAACGATGAAGAAGGACTTTGGCAAACTTCCGGATGGAAAATTCTCTCCAATCTCACTTCCGGACCCGGAGAGCATCAATGGGCTGGAGATTGCCTTTGTTGAAAAGCCGGCTCGCGCCACGGCGATCTCGATTGGCCATCCGCTTCCTGTAACACGGAAGGACAAAGATTTTTACGCCCTTCTCATTGCCAACTCGTACTTTGGCGAGCACCGTACATTCAACGGTGTTCTCATGAACCGCCTGCGAGGAGATCGCGGATTGAACTACGGCGATTATTCGTATATCGAGAAGTTCACAGGAGGAACCGGCTCCTCGCGGTTCCCCAACGTGAACACTCCATTACGACAGCAGTACTTCAGCATTTGGTTAAGGCCGGTCCAACCGGAGAATGCTCATTTTGCAGTGAGAGCTGCGCTGTTCGAATTGGAGAAGTATGTGAAGGAGGGATTAACTGAAGAGCAGTTTGAACAGACCAGGAAGTTTGTCTCCAACTACTCGAAGCTCTGGGCCCAAACACTCGACCGTCGTCTTGGCTACAAGATGGACTCTGAGTTTTATGGGACTGGAGACTACATCGAGAGAATCGACAAGGATTTGAAGGCGTTGACAGTAGCAGACGTCAACAGCGCCATCAAGAAATACGTCAGCCCGACGAACCTCAAGGTTGCCATCGTTGCCAATGACGGGAAGAGTCTTATGGACGCAATGGTCTCTAACGCGCCCTCTCCGATCAATTATCAATCTCCAGTGTCTGAGAAGATTCTCGAAGAGGACAAGTTGATATCCAACTATTCGCTCTCGATCAACCCGAAGAAAACGAAGCTGATACCAGTCCAGCAATTGTTTGAGAACGAGAGTCCTTCAAGAAGACTGGGTCGCAAGGACAAAGAGAATATTAGATAGAACTACTGACATCATGGGGGTGGCGATTCAGTCGCCACCCTTTCCTCTTCGCCTTCCATTCTCGTTTTCCACGCTTTAGGAAGATCC
>JAERML010000269.1 GCA_016844425.1 Bacteroidota bacterium | reverse complement strand
GATCGTGACGTCTTTGATGCCCCGTTCGTCCGCAGCCCCGAACGTTTTGGTGACAAGCACGTCAATCACCGACATCTGAAAGCTGGCGCATATGTCGGCCACGAGTTTACCGTCAAGGGATCCCTGCCGGAGATCAGAGTCCAACAGACCCTGGTTCCTCAGGTAGTAAAGCACCGCCGTTTTAATACCGCTGAAGCTGAAGTCGTAGGAACCTTCTTCGAGGTAGGATCGCGGGAAAGCAATTGCCCGGGGATTTCCCGCTTTCGCCATCTTGTCTACGATTGGCCCGCCGGGGTACCCCAGACCGAGCATCTTGGCAACTTTGTCGAACGCTTCCCCTGCTGCATCGTCACGCGTTTCACCCAGGAGCGTGTGCTTGAACGGCTCATCGACCACAACGAGCATCGTGTGGCCACCGGAGACGATCAATGACAGAAACGGATAAGAGGGCTTGGGTTCGGCCAGGAAATTGGAGTAGAGATGCCCTTCCATGTGGTTCACCCCCACAAAAGGTACACCCAATCCAAATGCCATCGCCTTGGCAAAGTTCAGCCAAACCAGAATTGCTCCGACAAGACCGGGACCTTGCGTGGCGGCAACACCGCCGAGATCCTCCTTCGCAACGCCTGCCTTGATCAGCGCGTTGTCCACCACCTCGATGATCATTCGTTGATGGGCACGGGAGGCAAGTTCGGGCACGACGCCACCATACTGAGCGTGCACCAACTGCGAAGAAATGATGTTGGACTTTACAACGCCATCCACAAGAACTGCGGCCGAGGTTTCGTCGCACGATGTCTCAATGCCAAGAACGACCATGTCAATACAATCAAATGAACAATAGGGTCTGAGCGCTATTCAGAAGCACAACGTGTGGCTCATTGTCCGCATGGTAACCAAATGAGGGCTGATTATCAAGAAATGAATTAACATCCAACGATCCCGGAAGAAAAAATTCCGGTTGCAAGGCAACGGTATTTTCCATATATTTGTCCCACTCAATTTATCCAAGGCAAGGAAATCCCATGGCAAAGATGTGTGATATCTGCGGGAAGAAGCCGGTCAGCGGCAATAACATCAGCCACGCGCACAACCGGACGCGCCGTCGCTGGCTCCCGAATCTCCAGAGTGTCCGTGCGAATGTCAACGGCCGGACGAAGCGCCTTACCGTCTGCACAACCTGCATCAAGTCGAACAAGGTCTTGAAGGCGGCCTGACGGCAGCAGATGTTTTGGTTTCGCGAGCCATCATTAGTTTGGTGATGGCTTTTTTGTTCCGGCAAGAGAACACGCCACAAAGACCGTAAGAGCACAAGGCTCCACAAAGAGTGCTTGAGAAGAATGCTGAAACCCAAGAAGAACTTCTCTCCCCTGTCTGCTCGAGAAGAACAAATTGGAAAGGCAATCGTTGATGCAGCCTACACGGTTCACAAAGGTCTGGGGCCCGGGCTTCTGGAGAAGGTCTATGAAGCATGTTTTTGTCATGAGCTTTCAAAGAGATGCCTCTCTTTCAAACGTCAACAGAACATACCCATCGTGTATGATGGGATTGCATTTGAGGAAGGGCTACGATGTGATGTCCTCGTTGAAGACCTGATCATATGTGAGCTCAAAGCTGTTGATGATGTGAACCCAATCTGGCAAGCCCAAATTCTAAGCCACCTCAGACTGACCAACAGGCGCTTAGGCTATCTTATCAACTTCAATGTTGCGCTCATCAATCTCCCTTCTTCGAGCACTTTTGTGTCCCTTGTGACTTAGTGGCATTATTCTTTCCATGCAAAAAATCGAGCTGCAACTTAACCTCCCGAACTCCCTCACCCTTCTCCGGATCGCCCTTACTCCGGTGTTCGCCTTTCTGCTGATGTCTGATTCTTCGCTCAACAGGCAGGCGTCTCTCGGCGTGTTCATTGTCGCGGCTCTCACCGATTGGTATGACGGTTGGATCGCCCGGAAAATGGGCTACACCTCGCGGTGGGGGAAGTTTCTCGATCCTCTTGCGGATAAGATCCTCTCCTCAGCGACACTGCTTGTGTACGTCGGACTGGGATTGGTGGACGCGTGGATGGTCTGGATCGTCATCGTGCGTGATTTCCTCATCACGGGCCTTCGCAGCTATGCGGAATACAAAGACGAACCCATCGTTACTTCGAAGGGCGCCCAGGCTAAGACCTTCGGACAGTTCGTGGTCATCTACTACATCTTAATCCTCTACGTTGCACGGAGCGTGCCTGCCATTGACGAACAGTGGGGACCTACGATCGATGCACTCATGCACCCGCAAGTGCTTTTCGGAATGATGCTGGTGGTAACGCTTTCCACTGTCGGTACAGGGGTGGCATATATGTTTGACAATAGAAAATTTCTTCGTGAGCTTTATGTCAACATCTTCAAGTCAGGAACCGTCTGATAGTTCGGCCCCGGTCTCCTTCCTCATCCGTCTGATCGCAACGGGGCTCTACTCCGGATATATCCCGTGGGCTTCAGGAACGTTCGGTACTCTGGTGGGGATCATTATCTACCTGATTCCGGGTGTCTCAGACTCTCTTTTCTTGGGAGTCCTCATTGTCGTGTTCTTCTTTGTCGGAGCTGCAACATCACGTCGCGTGGCGAACGCGGTCGGTCACAAACTTACTCGCTCGGCTGAGTTGGCAAAGGCAACGTTTCAATCGGGGAGCCATGGCAGTCCTGACCCTTCCATCGTGGTCATCGATGAAATTGTCGGAGTCTGGATCACACTCTTTGCAATTCCACTCTCCCCTCTCAGTGTGGCTACAGCCTTCTTTGCATTTCGAGCGTTTGACATCCTCAAGCCACCTCCTGCACGGCAGGTGGAACAGATCCTCGATGGGTGGGGAATCATGCTGGACGACGTCGTGGCCGGTGTGTATGCCAACGTCGCAACGCGCATAGCGTTGTTCGTGCTCTCCCTTATCCTTCCAAATCCTTGACAAAAAAGCCAGAGTATGAACGCTGAGATCATCACGATTGGCGATGAACTCCTCATCGGACAGGTCATCAACACCAATCAGGCATACATTGCGGGGAGACTGAGCACCATCGGTGTGCCTGTCCACCGGATGACGACCGTGGGAGATGGACTTGAGTCGATACTCGACTCTTTCGGTGAGGCCTGGAAACGAAGCGGGGTCGTGATTGTCACAGGCGGCCTCGGACCCACGCATGACGATGTCACCAAGAAGGCGGTCTGCACGTTCTTTGATTCTGATCTCGTCAGCAATGCCGACGTGCGCAAGCACATCGAGGGAATAATGAAGAGGCGGAATATCGGTTGGACGCCTGCGGCAGAGGAGCAAACGATGGTGCCCCGCAAGGCCGAGATCATTCCAAACCCGGTTGGCACTGCGGCGGGGATGCTGTTTAAGGAGAACGACAAGTACTTCATGGTGCTTCCCGGTGTCCCGTACGAAATGGAGGAGATGCTCAACCAATCGATAGTCCCACTTCTCGCTCCAATGATGAGAGGCTCCGTCATCCGCCATCTTACGCTCCGAACGACAGGAATCCCGGAGAGCCTACTCGCCCAGCAGTTGGGTAACCTCGACGATATTCTGCGTGGTGCAAAGCTGGCGTTTCTCCCCTCCCTCACCGGCGTCAGGCTACGGATTACGGTACAGGAACGGACCGAAGCGACAGCAAATGCCATAGTCCGGCAAGTCGAGGAAAGAATTCGGGCAAAAGCACAGAAGTATATCTATGGGGTGAATGATGAAGAAGTCGAAGAGGTTCTCGGGCACGTCCTCACTGAACGCAGATTGACTCTCGCAGTGGCAGAATCGTGTACAGGTGGACTGGTAGCGAACCGGATAACAAACGTCAGCGGCAGCTCCGCGTATTTCGAGCGCGGTGTGATCGCGTACAGCAACAAGTCCAAGATGGAGTTGCTCGGCGTTCCGGCTGATCTGATTGATGTACATGGCGCGGTGAGCAAGGAAGTCGCCACGGCGATGGCGGAGGGGATACGAAAGGCCGCCCACACTGACATCGGACTGTCAACAACGGGAATAGCGGGTCCAACCGGCGGAACGCCCGAGAAACCAGAGGGACTCGTCTGGATTGGCTACTCTGATACCAATGCCACCATTGCGCTAAAGTTCAACTTCGGCGACAACCGGCTCCGATTCAAGGAGAGAACCTCGCAAGCTGCGCTGGAGTTGGTGAGAAGAAAAGTGTTGAGGATCGAATGAATGCTGGACTCCTTTCGGACACTACCATTTGTTTGGGCTATTTTGTAGGTTAGGACATGGACATCGCGAGACTGGTCCAAAGGCTGAGTGCATCGCGTTCACCGATTTCATTGAGGGACTTTACACGCGTGGCAGAGCATTTTGGATACACCCTCGATCATACTTCTGGAAGTCACCAGTCTTCAGAAGTTGGACGGGAAGAAAGTTCGTGATTCCTGTTCATAGGAAGAAAGTGAAAGCAGTGTACATGCAATTGTTCTTGAAGGAGCAGACATGAGAAAGGTCGAAGCTGCCAAGCCCAAGGCGAGACGGAAAGGACCAAAAAGGAATGGGCATTCTTTGCGAAGCTTGATGAAGCTGCCGTACAAGATAGAACTCACACCACTATCGAATCAGGACGGTAGGGGGTTTCTCGCA
>JAERML010000056.1:10341-13754 GCA_016844425.1 Bacteroidota bacterium | reverse complement strand
GTCGGTACGAATCATAAAGGGAGAGAATGGACGCCTGTCCGATTGCACAAAGGCCGGCCCGGGAAATCGGATGCGCAGGGTTTCCTTCCAGCTTGATCGGACGTCCATCGCGGTTCTTTGCCAGCACACCACATCCGGCATTGCAGCCACCGCACGTTGTGGAGTACCAGTATGCCATCCCCGGCGTAACTTCTTCGGGCTGGATAAGAAACGGAATCGCTTTCTCCACTTTTCCCTGCTGGCAACCCGCCAGAACCGCACCTGCGAATGAGAAACCCGCAAGCTTCAGGAACGACCGACGGTCGAGACCGGACGATTCCTCTCCTGTATCCTCTTTATGATGATGATCGTGACTCATTGGATTCTTCGCGCTTCCAAGCTTGTGCAACCTCCTTGAATTAATTGCCTTCCCGCTGTGAGACTAGTGGTGACATGCGACGCAGTCTGTCGAGGCAAACACCTTGTTTCCATTGACTCCCCTTTGATTCACATCGCGATGACAATTCACGCACCATCCCATCGAGAGGTCCGACACTTGGCGAACGCGTTCCATCGTTTCGACGGCGCCGTGACACGTTTGACAGGCGACCCCTGCGCCGACATGCGCGCTATGGTTGAAATAGACGAAGCTCGGAAGATTGTGCACCTTCACCCACTGTGGCGGAGACGGCATCTTCGCCGGATCAGGTTTCATCTCCATATTCAAGCCTATGCCGTCGTATAACTTCTTCAGTTCGGCGGACACAACCAGACGCGGTTTTCGATTCTCCTTTGCTGCAAGCTCGTCTTCAGCCTTGGCATTCACCCATGGTGCGGTGACATACGTATGACAGTTCATACAGATGTTTGCTGATGGAATACCTGCCGCCTTGCTTCGCTCAGCACCATGGTGACAATGCAGACAGGCCATTCCCAGCTCTCCGGCGTGGAGACGATGAGAATACGCGATGGGTTGTACGGGCTCATATCCCTGTTGATTGTCAGGGAGTTTGATGTTGTTGGTGAGCGATGTGAGGAATACGCTCGCTGCAAGCAACACGGCCACTCCGAGAATAACTGTGATGAGGCGACTCTCCATCCAATTCATGGTATCCTCGGCCCCTTTTCCGCCGACATTAAGAGTCTACTTCCCATATCGTTCATCGTAGTATTTTCTAATTTTGTCAAGTTGCTCCTTACTCATCCCCTTCAGATACCACTCGTGCCTGACATCCGGCTCGAGGTATTTCTTTGCCAGGCTGTTATACAACTCCGGACCTGCGATGTGTTTTACCTCAGGAAGAAACTCACTGTAGAATCTCTTGGAGACTTCATACATACCATGCCACCAGGCATAATCAGGTCCGGACATCGCAGCGCCGTGTCGTGCTCGCCGTCCTTCGTGGTGCCAAAGCTCGTAATAGATCCAATCGAGCTTGTCGTCAAAGTCGGCCTTTGTGAGCTTCGATGAATCCATCAACTCCTGCCGGATAGCCATCGCCGGTTTTGCGAACTTGTCATTGTATAATCCAACAAGATTGTCGAATTGCTGGTAGAAGCCATCCACGAATGGTGCGGCATGACAACTGCTGCAAACATCTTTCATATCGTCCCGTCTCTTCTCTGCATTTTCAAGTTTCCTTGAGACCGGGGGCCTAAGGGTCCAACTGATTCTCGTTCCGACGTCATGCGTGACAGGTTGATTCGGTGTGGCACTCATATGGCATGTGGCACAGGTCGGAGCGGCGCTGTAGTCCTTTCCCACCACCCACTTATCGCCCTCCATGTTCAATTTCGACTTCATAGAGAATTCCGTGCTTTGATTCCTCGTAGACTTCGATCTGGGGGTGATCGGGACCCAGATGGCACTTCCCGCATGTCTGCGGCTCGCGGGCTTGCGCCTTTGAGAACTTATGCCGCGTGTGGCATGCTGAGCAAGATCCTTTCGATCCGTCGGGGTTGATTCTTCCAATGCCCGTATTCGGCCAGGAATCAATGTCGAGCTTTCCGTTGGCGAGAACCTTGACCTTCGAACCGTGACACTGCAGACACCCAACAGCAACCGCCTCAGGGCCACCGACCACTTCACCGAGATAGTTGTCGAGGGAGTTTAAGATGTCCCCTGCCTTTGCGTGATGGCTATTGGTCATTTCTTTTACCTCTGTAGCGTGGCAACGTCCGCAGTCCTTCGGCGTGACGAGGATTGCGATAATGAATCCGTTGTGATCCATCGCGTCGGGATCCGTTTTGTCGGCCCTATGGCAAGTGTAGCAGTCGATCCCCTTTTTGGCATGGCTGCTGAGTTGCCATTCTTTGACAAACGATGGCGACAGTTCCTTGTGACAGTCGACGCAAGCCTTGCCTTCTTTTGAAATGACCTTCTTCTGCGCCTCGGAAGTTGAAGAAAAGAGGAGCATTCCTGCAATTATGAGGACTGTGTAACACGGTTTTATTGGCATGAGTTGTCTCCTCATGGATGAATGCGATTCTTCTGGGACCACTGTTTCAATTGACCACGGCATCGACGCAACGGTAATGTGTCAGCTTGGCTTTTCACATCCCTCACGGTTGTAGTACCACCAATTAATCCAAGTCGCGAAAACCAGAAACACGATCAACCCCAAATAGAAATTCGTTGCGTTTCCCGTTGCCCCGATTATTGCGCCGATGACGGAGGAAAAAATAAACGGACCATACGCCGCAATCGCCGCTGTCCAACCAATGACGCCCGCTGCCTGCCGTGGGTTGTGTGCAAAGATGATAGGATACTGACGGAATGTTGCTGCGTTGCCGATTCCCGCGAAGAAGAACATCCCGAGCATGACCCCGACGAACATCGGGAATTGCTCAACCGATGTCGGCGCCACCAATCCCATCATTATCATCAGGATGGCCCCCGCAATCAATCCGATGCCAGCGATGGTTGTAAGAATCGCTCCGCCCGTTTTGTCGGAAACGAATCCAAACAGCACGCGGCTTGCCGAGCCAATGAGCGGACCGTAGAATGCATACTTCAGCGGTTCCGGCGCGTCAGCAAAACCGCCGTACAGGCTCTTAATCATCATCGGAAAAGCGGCGGACAGGCCGGAGAATGTTCCGAAGGTCATCATGTAGGTGATCGTGCAGAACCACGTGTGCTTCTCTTTGAAAATATCGAGTTGTTCTTTGAACGATGCCTTCACGGGAACGCTGCGCAACATCCACCAGCACACAATTGTCATGACAACGAGAAGCGGAATGTACCAGAATGCCGCGCTCTGCAAATGGATCTCCGATGTTCCCAACACTTCTTTTGTCTTTGGATTGATCTTCGTGAATACTTCAGCAGCACCGTAGGTCGCAACACCCAACAGCATGGGAGTCATGAACTGCGCGAGACTCACGCCGAAATTGCCGATGCCCGCCTGAATGCCGAGAGCCGTTCCCTTCAATCG
>JAERML010000056.1:0-10267 GCA_016844425.1 Bacteroidota bacterium | reverse complement strand
ATGAAAAATCGCCCCCCCCGAACCCCGCGGTAAACGCCAAAACCATGAACACCCAGTAAGGAGTTGCCGGATCCATCACAGCCAGGCCAATGCCGATACACGGAAGCAGCTTGATGAATGTTGCAACTGTAATGACGTGCCGTGTTCCGTAGATCGGAAGCAGGAAGGTGTGGATAATGCGAAGGGTTCCTCCGGCAAGGCCGGGCATCGCGGCAAGCCAGAACAATTGCTCGTTGGTGAACGTGAACCCGATTCCAGGAAGCTTCGTCGCGATTGCGCTGACCATGAACCACGTCGCAAACGACAACGTCAGGGCTATTGTTGTAACCCACAGCGTCCGCCAGGCAATGCGTTTCCCGGTCTGTTCCCAGAAGGTGGCATCCTCCGGGTTCCAGGTCTCAATCCATGTTGTTGAACGAGCCATGCGCTTCTTTCGTTGATTTCGTTGTTCGATCCAGCCCTTATCGTTTCAGGGTTGGATGAAGAGGCTTTAGCGGCACCTCATCTGCCATTTCTTCCAATGGTCTACGGTCTTCGATCTGCCGTGCAAGTGCAGGCGCCTTCTCTCTCATCATACGGCGGACCGTGGCATGCAACCACAGATGACCTGCCAGCGTTACCACAAAGAAGAACATCCACGCCGTTGTCCAGATGCCTGTCGCTTGCAGGAGGTAGCCAAAGATAATCGGGCAGACAAATCCACCAAGACCGCCAATCACCCCAACGATCCCGCCAACAACTCCAACTTCTGTCGGGTAGTATTCCGGAATGAACTTGTACACCGCCGCCTTGCCAATACCCATCATGATGCCGACCAAGAACACAAGAAAGGTAAAGATCCAAACGTTTGCCTGAAAGTAGATGTGCGTGATGCCTTTCGCCAGGAGCTGCCTTTTCACAATCGCATCGCCGACCTTCACAACAGGTTCCTGCCACAATGTGAATGTCGGCCACACCAAGGCCCCCTCTTCGCGTGATTCAACAACAGGTCTTGTCAGTACTGCGTAGGTCCTCCCGCTAGCAACAATCTTTTCGGAAGTGATTTCCGTGACTGTGCCGCCTTTCTCAGCCATCACTCCCGCACCAGGTGACTCAATATCCATTCGCGGGACACACAACAACACGAAGCACACGAGACAAGAGCCAAACACCCAGTACATCACTGCCCGCGCACCATACTTATCAGACATCCAGCCACCGAGTGCTCGAATTACACCGGATGGGAAACTGAAGATACTCGCCATGAGTCCTGCAAGGGCAACCGTCATTCCATATGCACTGACATAGTACGGAATGAGCCATTGAGCAAGCGCCACAAAACCGCCGAACACTACGAAATAGTAGAACCCGAAACGCCATACGCGAACATACTTGAGCGGAGCAAGGCGTTGCATAAGCGTGAGTTCTTGTCCTTGCTCGACCCTCTTGGTATGAGTAAGAAGGAGGAAGAGAACAGCCATGACCACAAGGGCAGCGGCATAGATCCTGGGTAATGTACGCCATGCATCGATGTACTCTCCACCATTGGTGAGGGAATTCAGTGCCCACGGAGCGGCAAGACTCGTGATGGCAGAACCGGCATTGCCCGCGCCGAAAATACCGAGCGCCGTACCCTGACGTTCCTTCTTGAACCAGAGTGAGGTATACGCGATGCCAACGGCAAACGATGCCCCCGAAAGGCCAAACCCAAGACTACCGAGGACAAAATGCGAATAGGTTGATGCATAACTGAGCAGATACGTCGGGATGGCCGAAACCAAGAGGAGCACTCCAAAAACGATCCTCCCGCCATATTTGTCGGTGAGAACACCGATAGGCAGACGCATGATCGAACCGGTGAGTACCGGGATCCCAATCAGCCAACCGATCTGTCCCTTATCCCATGTGAAGACACCCTGTTCAACAAGAAATGTCACGAGTACGCCATTCATCGTCCACACAGCGAAGCAGACTGTGAACGCGAGCGTGTTCATCGCGAGAACGGTGATTGATTGCTTGGTCTCAGTCATGATTGATCGACTGCTCTAGTTGTTAAATCTTTCGCAACACTTCCCGCGGCTTATACCACCGCACAACCTGGGGTTTGCGCCAGAGATACGGATTGGGGACGACAAGAATGTGCACGAGCCGGGTGAACGGCGCGAACGCGATCATAAGCCACGCACTAACGATGTGCACTTTCACCATCCACGGCATGGCCGTAACGAAAGTGATGTCCGGATTAAGTGTGACCAATGACCAGAGGTACGGTGCGGCAAGAGCTGCGAACCACGACGAACCCCAACTATGGAACACTGCCACATACAAGCCGCTCAAGATCTGCACGACAAAACTTGCAAGCACGATCCAGTCCGCCCGGCTTGTGACTTTCTTCACTTTCGGATCAGTAAGCCGTCTGATAATGATCGAGACAAGCCCGATCATCGTGAGAAGCGCTGCAATGAAAGCAGATCCTTCGAGAATGTACAGGCGCACCGGTTGGCTATTCCAGCTCAACACCTCTTTCGGGATGAGGAACGCAATGACGTGCCCCGCGAGAACAGTGATAATGCCGAAGTGGAACGGCACAAGGCCCCAGAAATGATGCTGGTTTTCCAGGAACTGCGATGAAAGACTGGAGAACGCGAAGGCTTCAGCCCTGTATCGTCGAATCGAGACGAGTAGAAAGATAGTAACAGCCAGATATGGAAAAACAATGAAGAATATCTGGTCGAGGAAAAACGGTCCCGTGGTAATCATGATCTACACTCCTACGTGGGAGGTTGCATAGAGCCCCAGCAGTCCTTTGACCGCGAGAAGGATGTTCTCATATGGATTTGACTGGCCCAAGAATCCTTCGAGCATTGTGTTCACGGCTTTCAGGACATTCTTTTTGATGAAATCACTCGCCTCAAGCGGGTCCATTCTCCCCACCGCTTGAAGAACATGCGTCAGGTGGTCCGGCAGTTCAGTGGATTCTTCGATGGAGCAGCGTCGCAGCACTTCCCGCATGCTCACAAGGAATGCACCCCGTTCGTATGTTTCTCCATGAAGATGCCAACCAATCTCAAGACTGCTCACGGGATTGATGTCAAATGTCCTCGTGTACAACTCCTCCATCTCTCCCGTGGACGAGTCCTTCATCGCATCGATAAACTTGTCAATCTTTTGTAGAATCCCCCCCCAGTCTGATCCGAGGGCTCCGACCGCAATCCTGCACCGCTGCAGGCGATCGGCGTAGTCGGCTCCTGGATACGTAAGAATTCGCGCCAGGCTGTCACACACTTCAGTGAATTCTGTCATCACAACCCCCGCTTTGGCGATTCCATGAATCCAAATCCAACCGACGCCCTGTGTTCGCCCGGATCTTTCATCATCTCGATTGCTTCTTCCCGATGCATCGGCGGGATCACAAACCGGTCCTCGAAAGTGCAGAGTGAGGTGAGTTCGTAGATTCCTTCTGCCTCTTCCACCGTGCAATCAGCTTCGCGCAGCATCCGCTCCGCCACATCCATCTTGATGTCTCCCACTGTCAGAGCTCGTCGGTACGTACGCACAGCCTTCTGCTTCTTTAGCGCGTAGATGACCTTGCCCTGATGCCCGGCTCCGAACAAGTTTGCAAGGAATTGCATCGGCACGCGCGCCTGCTCGATATCGTGAAAGAATTCATCCGACACGCTGCTCACCGTATCGTCATTGCGGCTGGCCATCACCGGAGACATCGGCGGCACGTAGTACAGCATCGGCATCGTGCGGAACTCAATGTGTGGGGGAAGTGCCAGTTTCCATTCCTTTACAAACCTGTACACAGGAGAGCTTTGGGCCGACTCTATGACGGAATCGTGGATACCGTTCTGGCTGGCTGCTGCGACAACTGCCGGATCATGAGGATTCAAAACAAGTGAGCGGTGACCATCCACAAGCTGGTCATTGGGCAGCTTTGCCACCTCCTCGATGCGGTCTGCATCGTACAGCAAAACTCCCAGGTAGCGGATGCGGCCCACACACGAATGGAAGCACGCCGGCGCCTGTCCTGTTTCGAGACGCGGGTAGCACAATATGCATTTCTCGGACTTGCCCGTTGACCAGTTGTAGAATGTTTTCTTGTATGGACACGCGGCAACGCAGGCCCGCCAACCGCGGCAACGCTTCTGGTCAATGAGCACGATGCCATCTTCGCCGCGCTTGTAGAGCGCACCGGAGGGGCACGCGGCAACGCAGCTCGGGTTCAGACAATGATTGCAAATTCTGGGGAAGTAGAAAAACACAAGACGTTCAATGGCAGAGAGTTGCATCCGCTGCTCATCGGTTAAGCCCTTGAGATTCGGATCGTTCTCTGCATACACCGGCGAACCCCCGAGATCATCGTCCCAGTTCGGACCGGCCTCAACATTGATATACTCGCCCGTCACCATCGAGATGGGGCGCGCCGTTGGCTGGTCGGGTCCTTCGGGCGCGTTGAAAAGCTCGTCGTATTTATATGTCCACGGCTCATAATAGTCATCCATGCTTGGCATGGACGGGTTATGGAAAATATTGGCGATGGTCCTGGCATTGCTTGTGGACTTGAGTTGTAACTTGCCATCTTTCATCTCCCAACCCCCCCGGTACTTATCCTGATCTTCCCACTTTGTTGGGAAGCCGGTGCCGGGCTTGGTCTCCACATTGTTCCACCACATATACTCTGTACCTTTGCGGTCGGTCCAGATATTCTTGCATGCAATGCTGCACGTGTGGCAGCCGATACACTTGTCAAGATGAAAGACCATTGAGATCTGTGATCGTACATTCATTGTCTATTCTCCTACCAGATAAGCTCGGGAAGTTTCCGCACGAGAATGTGCGTATCGCGATTGGAACCGGTCGGACCCCAATAATTGAAATGGAACGTAAACTGTCCATACCCACCTACCATCAGGTTCGGTTTCAGGCGTGTGCGTGTCAGGCTGTTGTGCCCACCCGCGCGACGGTTGTTGCGCATCGGCGATTTGGGCACAGAAAGGGTTCTCTCCGGTGAGTGGTAGATAATACAGATTCCGCGCGGGATGCGTGCACTCACTGCAGCACGCGTCACCACCACTCCATGATCGTTATACACTTCCACCCAGTCATTGTCGTTGATGTCAAGTTCCGCTGCATCCTTGTCATTCATCCAGAACGGCTCAACACCACGAGACAATGTCGACATCCGTTGGTTATCACCATACGTCGAGTGGATATGCCATTTGCCGTGCGGCGTCAGGAAGTTTAACATCTTCGACTTGCCGCCTTCTGTTGAGAACCGAAGATCCGCGTAATGAATTGGCGCGGGCTTTGGCTTGTACGTCGGCAGATGCTCGCCAAACTGGATGTAGCCGGGATGATCGAGGTAGAAGTGCTGCCGTCCTGTAAGAGTCCGCCACGGCACGTTGGTTTCAACATTATATGTGAAGGGCGAATACGCTCGACCATTCTCCGTCAGCCCCGACCACATCGGGCTGTTCAGAAGCCGCATAGGCCTCCCCTGCAATTCACTATAGCTGATGCGAGCACCACGATTCTTCTCTGCAAGATGAGCAAGAGGAAGTCCAACTTTCTCTTCCATATTCTTGTATGATCGATACGCCAGTTCTCCGTTTGTAACCGTCGCAAGATGAAGTATGGCATCACACACATCAACATCCCTTTGCAGCGAGGGATATTTCTTTCCATCGATGCTCACGGTGGGACCTGTGACAAGCATTTGATCATAGAAATCATCAATGGCGTACTTTGTACCATGCGCGCCTATTCCATTTTGCCGCACGAGCGGGCCGAAAGCGATGTACTGGTTGTACACATTCTTGTAATCACGTGTTACAACCGAGAACTGGGGCATTGTCTTTCCGGGAATCGCCTCAATGTCGCCTGTAATCCAATCCTTCATTGCCGGTTGTGCAATTTCCGCAGCAGTATCATGCATGAGCGGTGTCGCCACAAGGTCTTTCACCGGTTCTGGGAAATGATGAGCGGCCAATTCTGAGAACTTCTTTGCAATTGCCTTGAAGATATCCCAATCGCTCTTTGACTCCCAACATGGTGGGACTGCCGCCGATAAAGGATGAATGAAGCTGTGCATATCGGTGGAATTCAGGTCCGCCTTCTCATACCATGTCGCGGCCGGCAGAACGATGTCTGAGTATAATGCCGACGTGTCCATGCGAAAGTTGAGATCAACAACGAGGTCCATTTTTCCATGAGGAACCTTGTCGTGCCAGACGACCTCTTTCACGGAATCCTTTGCCATGTCTTCAGCAACTGCGTTGTCATGCGTGCCAAGATAATGACGGAGGAAATACTCGTGCCCTTTGCTGCTTGCCATCAGGGCATTGCCCCGCCAGATGTACCATACTCGCGGCCAGTTCTCGGCTGCGTCGGGATCTTCAACGGAGAATTTCAGCTCTCGTGATTTCAGTAGCTTCACGGTCTCCTTCACGATCCCTTCATTCGAACTGATGCCCTTTGCTTCGAGCTCGCGCAGATAATCGATCGTGTTCTTATTGAATTGCGGATAGAACGGCAACCAACCGTTGCGCACGGCCTTCACTTGCACATCCATCGTGTGGCCCTTGGCAAGTGAACCCGCCTCTTGCTTCAGTGGCACCGTATGGTAATCGGTAAACTCCTTCTCGTAGCGCCACTGATCGGTGTTGACGTAGTGCCAGCTTGGCGCATTTTGCTGTCGCGATGGCCCGTACCAGTCTTTGGCAAACGCAATCGCCCCCCACGGTTCGCCAGGAGCTAGCTTTTCCTGACCGACATAGTGTGCAAGCCCACCGCCATTCACACCGATACAGCCGGAGAACATGAGGGCGTGGATCGCCGCACGATACATCAGGTTGCCATGATACCAGTGGTTAATCCCGGCACCGATAATCACCGTGCATTTGCCGTTGGTGTGCTCTGCCGTGCTCCCCCATTCGCGCGCGAACCGGATAAGGTCCTTTCGGCCTATGCCTGTGTATTTTTCCGACCACGCGGGAGTGTACGGTTTATCCTCGTCATCATAGTCGTTGGGGTATTCGCCTTGCAGGCCGCGAGGTACACCATACTGAGCCATAAGCAGATCGTACACCGTTGTCACGGCGATTTTCTTTCCGTCTGTTCCCGCCAGGAACCTCACCGGGACATGACGGGTGAGACTTGTGGCTTCACCAAAATTATCAAAGCGAACCGATACTGTCTTCTCTGCATCTTTAAGGAATGTCAACTGCGGCTTGATATCGGTACCGTCAAGTCCGTCTCTGAGCAGAAGATTCCACTTTCCTTTTTCCGTTCCCCACCGCACCGGAAACCTGAACTTCCGAGCGGCATCTTTGGAGCTTTCGCTTTTTCATCCCACATCAAGAACTTCCACTCCCCGTTCTCGACGTTCGCATAATTCTTCAATCTGTTTGCGCGGAGAAGTTGTCCGGCCTCATGCACTCCATTCTCTTCTTTTAGCTCGACAAGGTAGGGAGAGTCTGTGTACTTCTTCGTGTAGTCGATGAAGTACGGGGTCTGTTTCTCGTGATGGAACTCCTTCAGCAGCACATGATTTACCGCCATCCACCACGCTCCATCTTGCCCGGCATTGATGGAAACCCATTGGTCGGCATACTTTGCCACCTGACTGAAATCAGGAGAGAACACATACATCTTCGTCCCATTGTGCCGGGACTCAGCTGCGAAATGACAATCAGGTGTACGCGTCATGTTCAGGTTCGACCCCATGACTGCAAGCAGCTTCGCGTTGTACCAGTCTGCCGACTCCTGCACATCCGTTTGTTCGCCCCACGTTTCAGGCGAAGCAGGCGGCAGGTCACAATACCAATCATAGAATGACAGCGAGATGCCCCCGAGTAATTGCATCAGCCTCGCGCCGGATGCGTAACTGACCATCGACATGGCGGGGATCGGTGAGAAGCCGGCGATCCGATCAGGGCCGTGCGCCTTAATTGTATGAACATTAGCAGCAGCCATAATCTCAAGAGCTTCGTCCCAACTTGCGCGACGGAAACCGCCTTTACCGCGGGCACGCTGCCACCGGGAGCGTGTATCAGGGTTTGAAACAAGAGAGCGCCATGCTTCAACCGGGTCTTCGTGCTCTGCCCGCGCTTTTCTCCATAACTCGAGTAGCGCACCACGGACGTAGGGGTACTTCACTCTCAGCGGACTATAGAGGTACCAGGAGAATGAAATTCCGCGTTGACATCCGCGGGGCTCGTACGGAGGCAGGCCATGTTCAAGCGATGGGTAGTCGAGTCCCTGCATTTCCCATGTGACGATCCCATCCTTCACGTGAATCATCCATGTACAACTGCCGGTACAGTTCACGCCATGTGTGCTGCGAACAACTTTGTCGTGCTGCCATCGATTGCGATAGAACTCCTCCCAACTTCGGAGTTCGGCATTATCTTCGTCCTTAATCCAGGGTACCTTCTTCATGTCACTCATGAACAGCCTCCATTCGATTCTCCCGAACAAGTGCACGGCGAACTGATTTCAATCGTTTGCTCCAGATAACATCGAACAGCGCAAGCAACAGCACTGCTCCAACAAGTCCGACCAAAACAAAATTGAGCCGGGCAGCCGATGGATCTTCCGGGTTTCGCTGCAATGTGTTCTGAAAGAATGCGACCAGCGGAAGAACCTCTTCCGGGTCAAGCGGATGCGGCTTGAAAAGCGATTGCATCGTGGGAGTAGCGGGACCCGTCAGCCAGGTAGAGAGCGTTTTTCTCCCTCCGTAGCGTTCCATTACAGTTGTGAGATCCGGAGCCAGCCCACCTCCTCCAAATCCTCCAATACCCTGGACGCTGTGACACGAGATGCATGATGCTCCACCGTTCTTCAGGCGCACCGTCCCCATGAACATATCCCGTCCGAGGGTAACATCGGCAGCCGTAAATGGTCTGTCACTCAATTTCACCCCCTGGAATTGCGACTTCTCCAGCTTGGATTCAGCGTCGATGAGATCGAGAAGTGCTTGTGCCCGCTGTGGAGTCATGCCGGGGAATGTCGGCATCACGACGCCGCGCGCTTCGTCTTTAAGCTGAAGCGCGTACCGATCTCCACTTTCTATCATCGCTGGTGGGTCTGCTATGAATCTCAAAAGCCATGCCCTCTCCACGCGACTTGCAACGCTCTTCAGATCAGGACCCGTAAGCCGGCCGCCACCGATTGTGTGACAACTCATGCAATTGGAGCGAAAATCTTCCGCCAGGTTTTGGGCAAACAGATCGGAGATTACAGCGATCGCAAAAAAGATCGCCAATGCGGCGTTCTTCCACAGAGAGCCACGTGAAGGGCCACAACGTGAACTTGAAGAGTTTTTCATGGAAATGTCTTCATTAGTGAGTGACGAACGCTCTACGAAGCCGGATCAATTGATTTCCCACCCCCTCCATCTCTTTGCACAACTCAGCAACCGGCCTTGAACCCATGATATCGAGGATGATTTGCTTCGCGCGTTTCCCCTGCCCGTGAACGAGACTTGGGCTCTTGTCGGTGCATCCAGGGAAGCTTAGGGCACACTCCCCCGGAACAGTGAAACAGCTTGGGTCTGACTCATTTGATCGATAGTATGATATGCACCTCTAGTTCAGTCTTCTTGCCAGAACAACAAGGTCTTTGGACGTCACCGCATCAAAGGGCTCCATAGAAATACCACCGAAGACCTTGATATCGTCAAAGCCGGCATGTTCCAAAACCTTGACAAGCTCATCCCGAAGGACAGGTCTGAGCCTGATTGTTTCGAGTTTCTCTTCAACCGTTCCAATTCCTTTCTGGCGTGTGAGGATATTGAAGACGATGCCCTGTTCGTCATATTCATAGAAACGAACGAAAATCCTGTCTCCCGCGTCTTTTGTGCTCTGGATCCGATCCTTACTAGCGAGAATCCTATCATAGTTCAGATTCTGCGCGAAGAAAATACCTTCGGGAGCAACCAGACTTGAAAGGCTCTTGAGTGACTTTGTCAAATCTGTATGACTCAGCAAGTGTGCCAGCGAATTCCCCATAACAAAGACAGCATCGAAACGATCCTTGATCAGCGTGCCGAGCTCGTGGAATGATCCTTTGAGTACTTTTACTTTCAAGTCATAGCGACGAGCATGCCCCTGCGTCAATCGAAGCATCTCAGCTGAGAGATCCACTGCTGTCACTTTGACTCCAAGCTGCGAAAGCAACAGCGAATGGAATCCTGAGCCGCAACCGGCATCGAGCGCTTTTTTGATGCCGTACCGCTCTACAAGCAGCCGAAAGAACGGCTTCTCCTGCAAGAAACGGTTCT
>JAERML010000055.1 GCA_016844425.1 Bacteroidota bacterium | reverse complement strand
GATTCGTGCAGAACGCAGCAGTTTCTCACGCAACCCTTTGGCCAGATCGGTCATTGCGCTGAAGTCGAGCATCCCTCGTGCATAGAGCCATTGGTACATTTGCTTCCCCCGGAATGGGGGTTCCCCCATCGCCGCAAAGAATCCAGCAAGCTCTTGCTGAGTAAGGCCGAACAGATTTGTCGATTTCGCGTTCATCTGCGCTCCAATCTACAAAAGATGTACAATCCAAGCAAGACAAATTGCCCGCCTGCTTGCGCGCCTTTACGCCAGGAAACATCAAAGCCTTTGCACCGTAGATGCAAAGGCTTTTGGATGAATGCCGCGTTTGACTCAGATCTCCGCGTCTGCCTGCGCGTAGACCTCGACGCAAAACTGCGTTCCGGATGGATACGGAGACGGGGTCGCCTGTCCCGTCGCCCTAAGTGTCACCAAGCCCAAAGGCCTTGCTTTAAGCACTCGCACCAGCTCTGCAATCCCCGCCACCTGCGGAGTGATGTGCGGAGAACGACCGAGTAGAGACTGTGGTGTGCTAAAGTCTGCCCAGGTTCCTGAGAAGTTAAACAACAGTGAGTCGTTGATGAAAGCTTGGCCGGCGACGCTTCCACCGGGGTATGCACCTGTGACGTGAACCCTGATGTCGTACAGACGTGCATCCTTTACCTTTTCCACGTATGATCCATCAATTAAGTCCGCCAGATCAACAATGATCTGGTCGTTGATGACGCCGTTGCCTGAATTGATGCCATAGCAACCTGTCAGCGGGTCGACGTTGATGGCAATGAGGAACGGATCGTTGATACAGCTTGAACCCATCGTGCTCAGCATGAGCAAGAGAGCCGATAGAATAATAAACGTTGTCTTCATACTCAATCTCCTGTGATAAGCGTTCGTAGTGGGGAGACAATTATCGTTGCGTTAGAACCCAAACCCGATGCCGCCGGAGAAATTGGTAATGGAACCAAAATTCGCGTCGGCAAAAATCTGGAAAAAGCCAAGCTTCAGCCCGGCTCCCGCTGTGAACCGGAACGTATTATCCCCATCGATGTCAATGTCAACCGCAGGCGCTGCGAGGGGATTACTAGAGGTATACTTGATATTCATTGTGCTCTTTTCGTACTGCAGACCGCCATAAATTGAGAGGATGCTGAACGACTTCCCCGCCTGAGCACCGAATGCAATGCTGCTGAAATCAATGATGTCGCCGACTGTAAATTTGTTGTAGAACACGCCGGCTGCGACGTCAAACCCGAGTGTCGGGATGTACTGACCAATGTTGTGGCGGGCACCGATACCGAACAATGTTGTTTTCGGGAACGCACTAATGGACGGAGATGGAATAAACCGAAGGGCTACCTCCGTACCGAGGAATCCGGCCCTGATTTGCGGTACAGCAAGTGGAAAGAGCGACGCGTTGATGATGCCATCGGAGCCCCGATAGGTCAGTGAGGGGGTGTTTGCGTCTGACACCGTTGTTCCTGTACCTCCGAAGATCGTTGAAGTCCTGAAGGTCCCCGGGGTGAATCCCGGTGGAGTCTTGGCATCGTAGCTCTTTTGATCATCTCCGACCACAGATCCCATACCGATAATGTCGAGAGAAAATGTGAATCCCGTTGTGGGGATCGCTGCAGAATGGTAGAATCCCGCGTTCATGTTAGCCCCGAAGAGATCTGCCATGGGTTTAATGTAGCCCTCCACGTCTTCCTTGCTAAACTGCTTCAGCGCGTCTTCCAGGTCTGATTGTGACTGCGCGCTGCCGGCGAGAACAGCGAACGTTGTCGCCAGGATAACGACGCAGCGAGAACGAACAACCCGACGCAATGTGTTCATTGTGCCTCCTCTGAATGGTTGTATGAATGAGTTGATACGCGTTTTCTAGTGCGGAATTGGCTACAATGAGAAGTTACATATCACGGAAAGAAAAATCACCACCAAAATATGTGGTTCCAGAGTATGTCATAAACTGGTGAAATCGCGTGCGCTCAGTCAACTTGCCGGGCTTTCCCCTCCAGTCCGGCGAGGCATTCCTGCATATCCAGCGGAATGTCGGAATCGAAGAAAAGCTGCTGTTTTGTGCCAGGGTGGATAAACCCTATGGTTTTTGCGTGGAGGGCTTGACGTGTCAAGATCTTCAGCATTCGCTGGACCTCTGCTTTCTGCCTTGGTGTCCCCGCCCCCCAAACAACATGCCTGCCGTTATATGTCGGATCTCCAAACACCGGGTGATTGATGTGAGCAAGGTGAACGCGGATCTGATGGGTACGACCTGTCCGGAGCTTCAAGCGTACAAGTGAAAGATAATCGAACTCCCTCATCACCGCATACTCGGTGATCGCCTGCTTCCCCTCTTTCACAACGGCCATCTTCTTCCTGTCCGACTTGCTTCTTCCGAGAAGTGTTTCAATCACTCCTTCCGGTCGTTCAAAGGTCCCCCATACGAGGGCCCAGTATTCGCGGATAATGGTCCGTTGTGCGAACTGCCTTGCCAGCGAAGCATGTGCAGCATCGGTCTTTGCAACCACCATCAGACCCGACGTGTCCTTGTCAAGGCGGTGCACAATCCCTGGCCGTGTAGGATCGTCACGCGTTGAGAGATGATTGCAGTGGTACAGCAGCGCGTTAACCAGCGTTCCGGTGTGGTTTCCGTATGCCGGATGTGTCACCATTCTTGCGGGCTTGTTGACAACAAGGAGATGGTCGTCTTCATGGATAATGTCGAGCGGAATATTCTCCGGTCGGGCTTCTTGAGGGGGGGACTTGTGGAGAATGAGGTGGATAACCTCACCTGGTACGACTTTGTGGCTGGAGCGGGCGGGCGCGCCGTTGACAAGCACAGTTCCTTCTTCGATTGCATGCTGGACTTTGTTACGTGTAGCGTTTTGAACATGGTTGGTCAGAAAAACGTCGAGGCGTTCTTTCTTCTTTCCGGGGGGAACGACTATGTCGAATTCATACGGCATGTGAAAAACAGTGGTGCCCGATCAGGGTCGTGATGAAGCGGGATCCCTCCCGGAATTACCCGTAGATATGGTTTCGGAAGGAAGCGACTGGACTGGTTCCGTGGTCATCTCGGCACCCGCGGGTTCTTCCTCCATCGCTGTACTGCGATGGAAAATGAGGAGGAGGAACACACCAATCGTTACGGCTGCATCAGCGATATTGAATACAGGCCACCGGGAGAGATGATAGCCGAAGACCGAGATGTTGAAAAAATCGACGTCAAAGAAGTCGACCACTTTTCCGTAGAAGAGCGGGCCTTCACTGAAGAACACACCGTAGAAAACGCGGTCGATGAGGTTGCCAAGTGCTCCGCCAAGGATCAACGCAAGTGAGATCCTGAACCCGAGCGATTCCTCGCGGGCGCGATACAGATAGACGAGAATTGCCACGCTTGCGACGATGGAGAAAACGGAAAAGAACCACTTCCCACCGAGGTCGATGCCAAACGCCATTCCCGGGTTCTCAATATACGTCAGCCGAACGAAATCACCGATGACCGGCTTGCTCACGCCATACTGCATCCCCCGCACGGAAATGCCCAGCAAAGGGATGGAAAACCCCTTCACCAGGAGCTTCGTTATCTGGTCGGCCAGTACAATCGCTGTCGACAGAATCAACACACGCACGCTCAACCTCCGGCATTAGGTTGTTGGTGAATCATGGCCGCTTCTTGGCGAGAGCAAGCCGGCCGCGCTCGCACGGAACGTTTGTGTTCTTATACTCGGCACAGGTCTGCGCTGTGGGGACAGCTTCCAGCCGTTCCTTGGGAATCAGAAGTTGACATACCTTGCACATTCCGTATGCGCCGGCGTCGATGCGCATGAGGGCGTCATCGAGCTGGTTGACAAACTTGCTTCCGCGTGAGGCAAAGAGAAACGTCTTTTCCCGCTCCATGGCATCCGTCCCCTGCTCCATGTGCAGTGAGTACGTCGAGTTCTCGCTGACATACTCTCCTGTCGTCACGTCCATCATGCTTTCTTTAAGCGTGTCGAGTTCCTCGAC
This sequence comes from Bacteroidota bacterium, assembly GCA_016844425.1. The sequence goes on along the minus strand of JAERML010000055.1, from coordinate 3,376 downwards.
CGTTTCCTTCCGCTTGTCAATGATGATCTCTTTGAAGTGCTTTAATTCCGCGGCAGTGAAACGTTTGGAAACCTCGGCGGCAACTCTCGCGGCAATGGCCTTTCTCGGTCCGAGCTTGGCGTTCCGGACTGCCGTTGCCTTCTTCAGGTTCACCTTGGCCTTCTTGAGTTGCTTCGAGCGGGCAGCAGCCCGTTCTTTCATTATCTCAACGGTGGACTTCACTATCGCCTTCTTGCTGGTTTTTGCCATTGGTGTACTTCTCCTCCTTGACGATTCGTACCGTTAGTTCCGACGCGCAACAGCAGCCTCGACAGGCTCACCGTTGATGTCGAATGTTGTTGAATACTCGCCCGTCTCAAGATGCCCCGAGAGCTCGACGGCAAGCGTTTCTTTTTTGATGTAGGAAGCCATACTCTGGACAACACGATCAATCCTCTCGCTGGCCTTATAAAAGATCGCGATGCGGTCGGTCACCTGGAAGCCGGCATCCTTGCGCATGTTCTGAATCCGATTGACAAACTCACGGGCAATCCCTTCTGCACGCAGCTCGTCGTTCAATTCTGTATCAAGCGCCACTGTCAACCCGCCGTCCGATACCACTAGCCATCCCTGGATATCCTCACGAATGATCTCCACATCGTCCCGGTCAATCGTAACGGTGCTTCCATTGACAGACAGGTTCAATGTGCCGGAGCGCTCCAAATCACCAATTTCCTCAACGGTCAGTTCTTTGATTCGCCCCGCCACCTGCTGAACAGACTTGCCGAACTTCGGGCCGATGGATTTGAAATTCGCCTTCGCTTTCTTCTTGACGATACCGGACTCGTCGGTGACGTATTCAATGGTCTTCACATTGATCTCGTCAAGGATCATGTCTTCCATCTGTTGCACTGTTTCCCGCTCCCGGTCGTCTGCAATCGGGAGAATGATCCGCTTAAGGGGTTGCCGTACTTTGAGATTCGACTTCATCCGCATTGCACGTACAAGCATCACGATCTTCTCTGCCCGTTCCATTCTGTCTTCCAGCACCCGATCCATCACCGACGTATCGGCAACGGGCAGCCCGGCAAGGTGCACAGATTCCCAGGATTCCTTTTTGGTAATGTTGTTCAGGTTCCGGTACAACTCATCTGCCAGGAATGGAGCAAATGGTGCCATCAGCTTCACAACCGTGATCAGACACTCATACAGAGTTTGATAGGCCGCCGTTTTATCCTTTCCCTGCTCACTCTTCCAGAAGCGACGACGGTTCCTACGAACATACCAGTTGGAAAGTTGATCGATTGTGAAGTCGCTCACGCCTTTGGCAGCCTTGGTGACATCGTAGGCATCCATGAATCCGGTATAACGCGTAACCAGCGAATGCAGTTCCGAAAGGATCCACCGATCAATCTCCGGACGGTCAGCAACGGGGATATCCACCTCTGTATGTCTGAAGCCGTCTACATTTGCATAGAGCGCGAAGAACGCGTAGGTGTTCACGAGCGTGCCAAAGAACTTTCGCTGCACCTCGCCCAGACCCTCTTCGTCGAACATCGTCGGACGCCATGGAGGGCTCGTGGTCACGAGATACCAGCGTGTTGTGTCCGCACCGTACTTCTTGATGATCTGAAACGGATCTACGGTGTTCCCTTTCGACTTGGACATTTTCTGCCCGTCCTTGTCGAGGATTAGCTCATTGACGATCAGGTTCTTGTACGCGGGTTTGTCGAACAGAAACGTTCCAATGGCATGGAGCGAATAGAACCATCCACGTGTCTGGTCGATCCCTTCACAGATGTAGTCGGCCGGATATTGCTCACCGGAATCGACCAGCTCCTTGTTCTCGAAAGGGTAGTGCCACTGGGCAAACGACATCGCGCCCGAATCAAACCAGACGTCGATCAACTCTGGAGTTCGTTTCATGGTGCCGCCACAGTCGCAACGGAACGTGACATCATCCACAAACGGTTTATGCAGATCGAGCGGCTCCTGCACGTTCTCTCCCTGCCGCAACTCCGCCACACTGCCGATGCACTTCTGTTTCTTACATGACTCGCAGACCCAGATCGGAAGAGGTGTTCCCCAGAACCGATCGCGGGACAGCGCCCAATCCTTGTTCTCTTCCAGCCAGTTGCCGAATCTCCCCTCGCCCACCTCCGGCGGCACCCAATTGATCTGCTTGTTCAGCTCGATCATTCTCGCGGCATACGCGGTCGTCTTGATATACCAGGATTCACGTGCATAGTAGAGCAACGGTGTTTTGCACCGCCAGCAGTGTGGATAGCTGTGCGTGATCGTTTCTTTCTTGTAGAGGATGTGGCGCGCTTTGAGATTTTGAATGATGAGTGGATCCGCATCTTTGACGAACTTCCCGGCAAAATCCATCACTTCAGAACCGAACTCGCCGCTCTTGTTTACCGGATGGATGGTGGGGAGATCATACTTCTTTGACATCTGATAATCGTCCTCACCGTACGCCGGTGCCATGTGGACGATCCCGGAGCCGTCTTCCGTCGTCACGAAATCAGCTGTCACAACAAAGAATGCCTGCGCTGCGCTAAGAGACCAGTCATCACCCACCACAGTTACTTCGCCAGCTGAGCTACACTGCTCTATAACCGTTTTGACTATCTGCCCAGAAATACGTCTTGAGGCATTCGGTGATGGTTTCCGTGCATGAATTGGAAGCGGAACAACGGCTTTGTGTCCGTCAAATAGACATGAAGTATATTCTTCATCATAAATTACTTCCTTTGTGTCCGTGCCAATACGCACAATAGCACGAGATACTCCTTCGAAGCCCAAAGGCGGGGACTTGAAATCATAGACCCGGTAACTTAATAGTTGGTTCGCCCTCAGATCTACATTGGCGTCGGTCTCAAAGAGAGGTAGATACTCAAAGCCGATGAGTGTTTTCCCCTTCATTCTCTCCAACACGGTGTGCTCACCGTCGAGAACGGGGAGCCGCGCCTCTGCCAGAATCAGCTTCTCCCCTTTGTTCTCCACTTTTACATAGTCGACATCGGGATGAACAGCAAGTGCAACGTTAGAAATGAGCGTCCACGGCGTTGTCGTCCAGACAAGGAACGATGTGTCGGGCTGATTCCTGAGCTTCATCTTGACGTAGACGCTCGGGTCTTTCACATCATCGTATCCAAGCGATACTTCGTGCGATGAAAGTGGTGTCTCACAGCGCGGACAATACGGCTGGATCTTGTATCCTTTGTAGATCAAGCCCGCGTCAAAGAACTTCCGGAGCGCCCACCACACGGATTCGATGTAGTCATTCTCGAACGTAACGTATGGCTTCGTGAGGTCCACCCAGTAGCCCATCTGCTCGGTCATCACTTCCCAGTCGGTCTTATACTTCCAGACGGACTCGCGGCACTTCCGG
>JAERML010000268.1 GCA_016844425.1 Bacteroidota bacterium | reverse complement strand
AGGAGTCAAAAGGGAGGGACGTTTCAAGCAAGAAACACTGAGGCCGCAACGCTGGCCGGCTCATCAATGGCCAGGCGGTCTTCAATGAATTTGTTGGGCCATTCGCGTGGAATTCAGAAAATGCCACCGTGGAAACCGTTCCGAGGGGCTCGGCGGTAATAGTCAATGGAGTATTGAGGGAAAGGAGTCGTTGTCAAATGGTGAGTGCTCGGTCTCCTTCACTTCATTCCGCACCGGCTTCAGAGATCCGCTTGAGTTTTCGTACCATTGCTTCCTCGCTAACGTCGAATGCTCTTGCGAGCGCGGCGGTAGTGCGCGTCGATTTCTGTAGAGGTTCGAGCAACAGATCGGGAATGAGGAGCCCGGAGGCACAAACATCTGCCTCGATGTTGTACCTCGCTATTTCGCGGACTGTGCAATGGCTCTCCGGCGGGTGCTTCATCAGGATATGGGAGATTTCGTGTGCGAGTGAGAAGCGGCGCCGGTGACGATGGTGGTGACCGTTGATGCCGATCAGGCGTTGCGGGGGGCTGACGAGTCCGGAGAACTCATCCCCGGCCGTGAAGAGCAGCACTACCTGAAAGCCGAGCCACCGCGCGATTGCATCGATCGGCACAGGAACCGCAAGCTCGCTGTGGCATCGGCAAAACGCTGCATAGCCGAACGGGCCGTGGAGCGACAAAGGTCTTCCCGCACCTGCTCATCATTGCGGACTGGTCGGTATGTGACCGTGGCGGGCATGGAGAATCATTGAACAATGGACTGAAGCAGTGCATCGAGCTTTTTTTCCTCCTCCGGAGGAAGCACAAGTTGTGCACGTGTGTAGAGCTCCTTCGTCGCTTTCTCGATTGTAGCGGCTTTCATTGCTTTGTTCTTCCGCCCGTCATAACGAGCAAGCGTGCTGCGAAAGGCAGGTTGAAAGAAAACAAGCTGGTGCGTACGGCGGACCATGTCCACCAGCGCATCGGCGGAGAGATTGAACAACTGTCCGAATTTCTTCCATGCAGTGGCAGGTACCTTCAGAGGCGAGAGCCTGTCCTCCTCCAGCATCCTGTAGATGTTCTGTGTGATCCCGAGACGTGCAAAAATCTCTTGGGGCCGTAGCGACTGCTCGGACCGAGCCTTCCGGAGGAACACACCCACCGTTAGAGGCGCAGCTTCTACTGCTTTCCCCGCCAGTGCCGCTTCAAGTCGTTGCAGCAGTGCGGCACGGGCTGAAGGTGTGGCAACAGCCCGTGGGTTCCTAGCCACCACGGACTTCTCGTATGCTCCGTGTGTGGTGATGATTCCTTCAAGGTAGGCAAGCTGAATCAGCCTGTCGACAGGGTCGCGTTTCATGATATGGCAAGCTCCGGATAATGCAGGGTAAGTTGCTTCACAAACTTCTTCTTCACCCGTGCATGGTACACTTTCAGTTGTTGAACGCTCTTCCCGGTGTAACGCGCAATTTCCTCATATGGTACCTCCAACGCGCGGCAACGAAGCAGAACGCGTTCCCAGCTTTCCATTTTGTCCAACGTCTCTTCGATCACTTTCAACTTCATCGATATTTCTCCCGCTTTGCCGACGGGCTCATCGCCGTCTTCGCTATTCACGGACTCGGCATACTGACGGACGATGGCATCAATGACTTCTTTTTCAACACCCGAGAACTTAACTTCATCCTCGAGGGCTGTCTCTTCAAATGATTCAGCAGGCCCTCCTGTTATAGCAGTGTGGCGGGCAAAGTCTCGCACCCTATTCCTGAAGATGGTCATCACCCAGAAGTGGAAGTCCCCATCCCCCTTCTTGAACTCGAAACCTCCGACTTTGTCGATTACCGTCAAGAGCACATCTGAGACCAGCTCCTCCGCATCGAAAAGAGGCACATGAAAAACATTCACTGCCTCTCCGAGCAGGCGGTCCTGATAGAGGTCCATCAAATGCCTGCAGCCTGATGCGTCTCCCGCTTTGAGCTCCCGCACTATCTCCCGGTTTGAGACTTGCGCCACCACCCCCCCTACTATAAGAAACGAAATGAGGTAACAGCCATGGACATGGGCCAATTGATAAGTCGGGTATGATTTACCAAACCATAGTCCTTACAAATAGCTCAACCAGACATCTTTCCGGCGTTTCTTCACCTCTGCAAACCATTTGCAGACGGGATATAGAGCAAGAACGACGCCACCCCAGACGACATAGACAACGGGAAGACCAAACCCATACCCGGGCGGCCACTCCCAGGGGGGAACATTTCCGAACATGAGACCCGTATCGTACCCCGTGAGATATGCCGCCAGTAGTGCAAGACCGTGAATCAATGGGATATGAATGATATAGAAGAACATCGGGACACGGCCGAAGACGATGAAGAATTGCGCCATCCATCCTCTCGCCCGTTCAAGAAGTGGGAGGACCGCGATGGCGGGTCCGAGCGTCATCATAAGGTAAAGGAGCGATGGTGGGTACTTCTCGCAATTGATGAAGTCGAGAGCGGTGAAGACCTCATCTTTCTGCTGACTCCAATGATGAGAGTCGCCGTACAGATTTGTCGCCCGGATGAGGATGAACCCTGCCGTGATTGCAAGGCCGAGGCGAAGGAGAGTCTTCCTGCGCGCCGATGCTTCTTTGATGAGAATGGTTCCGAACCCGTATCCCACTGCCATGACCCCAATCCATGGAATCAAGGGATAAGCAACCAAAAAGGAATAGCCCTGCATATAGTTGATCGGTCCACCAGCGTGAAGGATCTGCCAGGGCCAGCCAAAGATCCCCAGCTGGTCCGGCGTCACATCGTCGAAGACATTGTGGAGGGCAATCATGAGCAAACCAAAGATCGTGACCGCCTTGATCGGGAAGCGAATGAGCACGGCAAGCGCGACCATGGACCATCCGATTGCCCAGATCACCTGACCGATTGCCAGGGTGT
>JAERML010000054.1 GCA_016844425.1 Bacteroidota bacterium | reverse complement strand
GGTGTGTGTTTTCTCAAGAAATCGACACAAAGCGGGAGAACTGCTGCAGGTTGTGGTAGGAAGGCAGCACCAAAGTGAGACAACAATGGTGCACCCTGAGACTCTTGTGGGACAAAGGCAGCTAGCGGGTTGATGAGAAACTCTCTTCAAACAGAAGATCGAACCGCCATGACGCCAAGAACACCAAGAGGATCATTGAAATCTGTGCGAATCAACCGCTTAGAATGTTCTTGGCGCATTTGGCGCCTTGGCGGTTTTCTTTTTTCAGCATCCCGCTAGAGGATCTTCTCCACCTTGATGAAGTTCGTTGAACCGCGCGCGAAGAATGGCTGCCCGGCCAGCATCACCACGTACTCTCCCCGCCGCACGAGGCCTGAATTGACCAGGCTCTCCTGAATCTTCTGCAGTGCCTTGTCGGAATCATCAATCAGTTCCTCGATCACCATTCCGTGGACGCCCCATATGAGATTGAGACGCCGGAGAATCTTGGTGCGATCAGTAATGGCAATGATCTTTGGGCGCGGCCGGTAGCGAGCAATAATCCTCGCTGTCTCACCGGAATGTGTCACTGTGATGATCGCTGCAGCATTCATCTGCTCTGCCAGCATACATGCCGCGCGGCCCAGCGCGTCCAGCCGGCTTTCCACCACACCAAGCGTTCGTTCCAGTGCCTGCACCTGTCCGACTTGCTCGGACTCCACTTTCTTGATGATCCTGTCCATAATTTGTACCGCTTCCAACGGGTACTTCCCGACCGACGTTTCTCCACTCAGCATTACCGCGTCCCCGCCATCCAGAACCGCGTTCGCTACATCACTCGCTTCTGCGCGCGTGGGCGTCGGGTTGTTGATCATCGACTCAAGCATTTGCGTGGCAATAATCACCGGCTTGCCCAAAGCATTGCATTTCTTGATGATCATCTTCTGGAGAATCGGAACGTCTTCGGCGGGGAGTTCCACGCCGAGATCGCCGCGGGCAATCATGATACCGTCGGCTTCTGTAATGATCGCATCGATATTTGCGACAGCTTGGGGCTTCTCGATCTTGGCGATGATTGGGAGAAAGCGCCCTTTTTCAACCCGCTCGATGATGATCTTTCGCAGTCCACGGATATCATCGGCAGTCCGTACAAACGATAGAGCGACATAGTCGATGTCCAGCGTGATCCCAAATTCCAGGTCCTTGAGGTCCTTCTCGGTAAACGATGGTGCGCTGACAGAAACTCCAGGCAGATTGATTCCCTTGTGGGCGCTCAGGGTACCACCAATTTCCACTTCTCCCACCACGGTATTTCTCTTCACTTCAAGTACACGGAGACGAAGCTTGCCATCGTCGAGAAGAATCCGGTCGCCGGGCCGGACATCCCTGGTCAGGTTGGCATAGGTCGTCGACACAACTTCCTCCGTACCGACGACCGGCTCCGTGGTGATAGCAAAACGTTTCCCCTGTTTCAACTCGATGAATGGAACTCCGAAGTCCCCGATCCGGATCTTGGGTCCTTGTAGATCCTGCAAAACGGTTACTTCCATTCCGGTCCGCCTTGTTGCCTCCTGGACATTCTTGACTGTCGCACGATGCTCGTTGTGGGTGCCATGGGAAAAATTCAGACGTACTACATCCATTCCCGAACGGATGAGATTGACCAGTGTGTCCACCGAGTTGCTGGATGGTCCGAGCGTACAAACGATCTTCGCTTTTGCCTGTTTGAATTCAATCATGCCAGTCAGGAAGCTAATACCGGAGGGAATGTGACTGTGAAGCCGCCACCTGATCAAATAGTGCCGGAAGAATTACTCCGGAGGGGCCAGTGATCACTTCATCTGCAACGTCGGAAAGCGGCGTTCTTTCCGGATTGATTTCAACGAGAAACGCGCCATGCTGTTTAGCAAGCAGAGGAAGTGATGCTGCCGGATATACGATCCCCGAGGTACCGATGGAGAGACACACGTCAGCTCTGGACATGGCTCGTTCCGAGTGTCTCCACTCATCCTCTGGAAGCATTTCACCGAACCACACAACGTCGGGACGAATGGTTCCGCCGCACCGGGCACAAGTCGGCACTCCGTGTTGCGCGAGTACCTCATCATTGGAAGCAGGAGCTCCGCATTTGATACAATAATTGCGTTCGATGTTTCCATGTAACTCATAGACCATCGTGCTTCCAGCCCGTTGGTGGAGGTTGTCTATATTCTGAGTGACGATCGCGAAGTCAGGAAACAGTCCCTGCATGCGTACGAGAGCCAGATGTCCCGCATTCGGGTGGATCCCCGAGATCACTCTTTTTCGTTCGGCGTACCATTCCCACACGAGGGCGGGATTCTTCATGAATGCAGACATGCTCGCAAGCTCTTCCGGTTTGAACTTCGACCAGATGCCATCCGTCCCACGGAATGTCGGCACGCCGCTTTCCGCGGACATGCCCGCACCTGTGAAGGCAACGACGCACCGGGCTGCTGTAAGCGCCGAAAGAAGACGGGTTGAAAACGGCGTACTCATGGTCCAGGCTTCAGGATTAGTCGATCCCATTCTCTTCCCCCTGCGGGCGCCATCCGTGCAATCCGGTAGCCGCCATTGAGCCACAACGGAGTCTGGTCATCATAATGGATATTGAATACCTGTCCCGATTGGCCGGAGGGGAGCACAGAACGGACTTCATTCAAATTCGAGAAGTCAATGATCTGCCGGAACGAAGGTCCCACCGTCACGGCAAATGGTTTGTTGATATCATACTCACCGCTCATCAGACTCGTGGAGCCGCCGGGATACGGAAAAGGCCCGATGTTGAAGATCCTATCCAGCGGTTTCACGATACCAAACGGATGCCGGAGGGTCACAGAGTGCAGGTCGCCCCACCGCCACGTTTTCAAGTGTCCACCGAACCGTTCGCGCAATGTGGTCACCGCTTCGTTCATGCTCTTTCTGATTATCAAATCGCGGGTCTCGATCGAATCAGTGTGCAGATCATCAAACCATGTGGACGTCCCTTCCTCAACAAGCTTCATCGTCACACGTATCGGGACGTTGACAAGCAAGGTCCAATCATGAAAGAGCTCCTCTCCCAGTTCATCCCGGTAGGTATTCTCGAGCAGCTTGACGAAAAACTCCTGAAAGAGTGTAGTGGTAACGTCCTCTCGTGTGAACTCGAAATTCCAGTTTCGGAAATACTCCAGTACAAGATCCCTCTCAGGAAAGGTCGAGCCCGAATCAGAACACGCGGCGAGAATGTACGGCGTCAATGTTTTCGCAAAGGGGGAGAATGTATCGTTCTGGAGCCGCGCAAAGTCTTCGACGGAAAACGCTCCCGGCGCTCCCAGAACATCCCTCAACCGCACGATCCGGGCGGGCGGTTCCCATAGGTTGGAGATATGGTACGGATACGAGTCGTCGACAATCTTATTGTTGGCGGTGGCGATGTACCCTTCAGGTGGATTGTAGAGATGGGGAAGTTCTTTGAATGGCACGAAGCCTTTCCATTCCGTGGATGGGTCCCAACCGGGGAGGGGCAGCGTGGTGTTCTGCTTTCCCCGGATGGGAAGCTTCACGCCGCACCAGTAGCCGATGTTGCCGGAAGCATCCCCGTACACGAAGTTCTGACCCGGGCCTGAGAATTGACTCACTCCCTGCGCAAACTCTTCCCAGTTCGTCGCGCGGTTGATCCTGTTGAATGCATCGATCTGGTCGGAGATCTCGGAGCCGGTCCAACGCATGCTGGCAACGGCAGTCACACGATGCTTCTTGATGACTGTCCCGACATCAGTGATGATTGGCCCGTGATGCGTGGAGCGGATGATGAGGGGAACAATTGTGTCACCCTTGACCATGATCTCCTCTTCGCGAAAGCGGATAGGAAGCCATCCTCCGTCATACCAATACCGCGTCGTATCAGACGAGTCGATTTGTTCGATGTAGAAATCTGCATCGTCCGCCATAACATTGGTGATCCCCCAGGCGATATGCTGGTTGTTCCCAGCAACAATTCCGGGTACTCCCGGCACCGACATGCCTCGGACGTCGTACCCCGGTGCATGAAGGACAACCTCATACCATTTGGCAGGTGTCTGCAGCTGCAGGTGTGTGTCGTTGGCCAGGATCACCTTGCCGGAGGCAGACTTGCCAGGGCCGACTGCCCAGGCATTGCTTCCACCAAGCATTCCTGAATTTCCATTGAATGCCGCATATTCCTGAGCCGTCCGCATGAACTCCCTCCCCAACCCGGCGTAACGATGCCATTCGGCTGACGGTACAATGGGGGGAACATTTCCGGGATACGGGGGAAAAATATCAATTGCCTTCTCCAGCGGCACACGACCAACAATCTCGCCGTAGGTCAGGTCGGTCCACCACGAAAGGTTCAGTTCCCACGCCATAAGCCGTCCGACGATGATGCTGTGAACCGATACCCAAGGTTCGGGATCATAGCCCAGCATGTCAAACTCAACCGGATACTTTCCGTGATGCGTATCGATGAAAGCGTTGACGCCTTGCGCGTAGGCAACAAGCCGGTTATGAGACTCGCCCGTGATTTGTTGTTCGATTTCCTGTGAGATCCTGCGAATTCCAATGATGCGGAACATCCGGTCAAACGGCAGCGCCACGGACCCAAAGACTTCTGAGAGTCTTCCTTCTCCTACTCGCCGGACCATGTCCATCTGCCACAGACGATCCTGCGCGTGCACATACCCGAGAGCGAACATCAAATCGTGTTCTCCCGCCGCCTCGATGCGCGGTACTCCGAATTCGTCGCGAAGTATGGTGACGGAATGTTCCAGTCCGGGGAGAACTACAGAACCGGTGACCTGCGGAAAAGACTTGGTAATCTGAAATCGGAGAAACAGGATTGTGGCAACGCCCGCTATGAGCAGAACGCCGAGGAGACCGATGATAACCTTCGTTCGGGTGCGCAACCAAGAGCTCCGGAGAGAAACAGAAACGTCCGCCACACGGGCGGACGTCAATATATCGAATAGACCCTACTGTTGCAACCAGTCTCAGAACCGGTATGAGAATGTCATGAGGAAGTTATTGGCGGTGACTTTTTCATTCACGCGCGAAGAACGGTCGTAGTTTGTGCGGAAGGTCTCCCACCACCCACGCGCGTACGCGATATCAAGCATCGTAGACCCACCGAGCGGGACACCCAACCCTGCTGTAATGTACTTCTGATCGAATGACGATGGATCGTTCTGATATGGAGACGTGTTATAGATGAACCCGCCGCGGAGCCTCACGTCTTGGAGATCATACTCCACCCCTGCGCGCAGATTGGCAGTACCACGGAAGATTTCCTTGATATCTTTGTTTAGCGCAATGAGATCGGAGTTTGCATTCTCAAATTGGAGCTGGATCCAGTCGGTATACTCGATATCGCCGGAGAGCACCAGGTCCCTGATGATAAACGAGGTTCCCACGCTGAACACCCATGGCGTGACCACATCATACTCGCCGGAACCCGGCGTCTCAAACGGGCCATCGGTCGGTAACACATCTCCATTGTCGAAGTAACTCCGTGCAATTGTGTTGAACGTCTCTTTCACCCGGAATGTCGTTGGGGTCTTGATACTAACGCCAAACCGGAATCGTTCCGGCACACGGTACATAAATCCAAACTTGGCGTTCACGCCAGAAAGATCGCTCTCGACATTGTCTTCCAGGGTAAGCTGATCAAAATCGTATGGAAGAGCCGTGTAGATACCGTTGTTGTCTTGCTCTGTGAAAGTCCGCTCGTAGGTATACGTGCCCGATATATAGGTAAGCGCAAGACCGACCGAAACATTCCGGCCAATGTCAATCGCACCGCCGATGGACCAGTTATTCAGCCCTCCCCCTTCCAGAACACGGCCAATTTGTGTCACCCTGTTCATAATCGGACTGATGAACCGGCCGGTGTTCGTATCAATGTCGGCAAGGTAGAGCTGATAGGCAAGGTTGCCGGAGAGATCGGAAGGATAGAATTCACCATCCCGCGCAAATGTCTGAATGATGCTGCTATTCGGGTTGAACCCCTGAAAGGAGACTCCGGTGGTGAAATCACTCTGACGGTTGTATCCAAATGCGAGCACGGCGCTTCCTCGTCGGACGGGGAGCGGGAACACCAGGCCAAGGGAGTTCAGTTTGGTGGCGTTGTTGGTATAGGACTCGTTTGCATTAAAAAAGGTGCTGTTATCCTTGAAGTTCAGATGTGAGAGGCCGAACGAGAACTCTCCGTGCTGTATCTGGGCAAGACCTGCGGGGTTCCAAAAGAGCGCACTGAAGTCACTGGCAACACCGGTGTACGCATTTCCCATCCCGAGTGCACGTGCGCCGGTGCCAAGCCCTGATGTAGAGAAGCGGAGTGCGTCCTCAGGGAACTGGGCATACCCAACTGAGAAACATCCGACAACAAACAGTCCTGCTATCCATGAAGTCCGCTTCATTGCTCTCCTGCATTCCTTTCCGCTCAAGAATTTCCAGAGTTAGTATGCGCCGAATGAACATCTACCGCCGGTTGCCGCCGCGTGCACCGGTGTTCGTTGGCGGTGCGGATTGTGCAGGCGGAGGACTGCTCTGTGCAGGTGGTGATGGGGGTGGTGTATACGAACGCCCGCCTGACTGACCGGCATCTCCTCTTTGTGTTCCCCGGTCTTCGCGTGGTGCAGGCGCAGGTCTTGGTGCAGCTTCGCGTCGGACACGCGGCGGTGTTGCCTCCTTGCTTCCACCCGAACGGGTGCTCCCACCACGAACACTTTCGCCGCTGCGTGAGCCTCCACGGTTTCCTGCATCACTTTTTCTTCGGCTAGTAGATACCTTCGGTGTCGCCTCTTTGGCGCGACCCGAACCACCACTCCCTGAGCGAACACCTGTCGGCAGAGCGGTACTACCGGAAGAGCTGCTACCGCGAGAGATTGTGCCGCCATCCCCTCGTGTCGAACCGCTTCCCCGCGTTGATCCTATCGTGCGTGTCGTGCCTCCCCGTCCTCCACCATATGTGTATCTGTATCCACCACCAGAATAGTAGGGTGGATAGTAATACCCGAACGGAGGATACCACCCTGCGTAGTACGCGGGGTAGTAAGTACCGCACCAGAATGGATCGTAATATGAATACCAGAGTGATTGCCTCCAGTACCACGGCTCATAGTAACCGTAACCGAAACCCATCGAGAACGTTGGATAGTAATAGTTGAATCCGTAGCGGGGTTCCGCGTAGCCGTTCCCATCAAAATATTCATTCTCCCCTAACATCCCGCCAGCAGCCATCCCGAGAACACAACCAACACCATGAATGGAATTCGTTCAAGTGCTTTCATATACCTACCCTCGCTTCCGTGAAAGATTTCCGTAAGCACTTATGGTGATTACAATATTGGTGCCAGCCGACAAAACAGAACGCCGGCCTTCTTGTCCCCAAATCACCCTGTTTCAACCGTTTGTTTACGAATCCCGCCATCTGTGTCCGTCAACTTGTGCATATTATTGGACAAGAACCAATCGGGCGTTCAATATACTACACATCAGAAGGACTTCGCATATTCGATTTTCACGGTTCTATTTCCCACGTGAACGGTATTGCCATTCTTCAGAAGATCCTTCAAGTTCACCCCAAGCGTAAGGCCACCTCCAATGGAGCATTTCAATCCGGCATTCAGGTAACCACGCCCTCTGCCCGGAGCATCCCCATTCGTATCGTTCGCACCCAAATTGTACTCCAGCATCACGGACACCACCGAACCAATCGTCTTCTCGACACCTCCAAAGAGATTGACATCCTTATCGTCATCACCGCGCTCAAGACTGTAGTTCACTCCACCGTGAAGAGAGAAATACCCAAGCAGTGAATAGTTCTTGCTTGCTGTCGCGTAAAAACCGGGAGACTTTATCACGTAGCGATTCAGATCTCTCAGATATCCATCCTTTCCCTGCGAGTCAAACCCGATGGCGATCGCTGGTAACACCATGTTCTCTTCGATCACCCTGATCTTGATGTTGACACCGGGGATCGGGTTCATCACAGGCTCATCTGAACCGAGAAGGTTCGAGCCCCCGTACGAAAGACCAAAACTGAGCCGGTCCAGGATTCCTGCCGAGAGGCTGAGTACTACGCCACCCTGTTGATAGAAGTCCACGTCGAGGCCGAACATCCCCTTCCCCAACATTCCAGCTGTGGGAATGTCGACAAGGTACCGTGGCTCTATGTTCCCCGCAGTACCTGCAGAGCCTTGCCCCAGTAAATACGGCGCTACTATTCCAAACAGAAAACAGACGCAAACGGTTCGACGATACACACCAACTCCCAAGGCAAAGGCTCGTTCTTCAAAGTAGGGAATGAGGAAGGAACAATCAAGCAATGGTGGAAATGCAATGCAGTTAGAAACCTTCGTCTTCACCGAAGATGCGCTTTACATCCTTTGAGAGTTCCGGTTTCGGGCCGGGGGCTTTGGGTGGTGGTGGGGCCGGGGGGGGCTGCATGTTCACAGAATTATTCTTGATCTCAAAGACTCCCGGAGGAGGTTGGATGATCTGGAACCCTTCTTCAAATCCCTCCACCCCTTCTGCGGGAACGCGTTGCTCTGGAACAAACGGAAGAACCTTTCCCCTCGTCCCCGTGGGCCGCTCCGCCGCCAACTCCTCCGGTTCGGATGGAAGTGGACGGGAAGACACGGGGAAGAACCGATCAAATGTCTTCCGGAATCCTTCCACCACATCTTCTTCCGACATCGTCATGATCTCACCTCTTCCTACATAGAACTCACCATCGATCATGACGTCAGAAATGTCGCGAGATGTAAGAGACCGAACGAGCAGGTGCGCCAATTCTTCCGCAGTTGGGCGGATCGCAGTGAACGGCACACGGATGTCTGAGAGGTTGAAGAATGTCAGGTCAGCGCTTTTCCCCGGCTCGATGGAACCAGTTTCCGCCGAAAGCCCCAGGGCATACGCGCCATTGATCGTTGCCATCCGGAGGAGCTCCATGGGCGAGAGCTGACGGATGCCAGAGACAAGCATAGGTAGCTCGTGGAGGAACCGGAGCTCCAGAAGCACATCCTGATTTGCCCAGTCCGTGCTTATGCAAAGGCGCACATTGCGACGCGTGAGCGC
>JAERML010000267.1 GCA_016844425.1 Bacteroidota bacterium | reverse complement strand
ATCATGTCGAGACGGAATTCGAACGCATCGGCGTGGGGGTCAGATGACCGGACTTGCGCCAGGGCCTCCTTCATACTCGGGCCGGTAATGGACACGATGATCATCTGTCACCGATTGCGATATGCATTGCGAAGCATGGCAACTATGAATGGACTCGGCACCTCAACACCAACTACCGGCTGACCTATCCGCTTCAACAACACAAACTTGGTCCTCCCTCCTTCCCCCTTTTTGTCCGCAGAAAGGGCTGCAAGGAACCTGCGCGTGTTCATTCGAGAAGGGAACCTGATTGGCAAACGGAATGCGCCCAGAAGAGCAACAAGCCTCTCGTACTCCTTCTTCATCATTACACCCATTTCGAGCGCAATGCGTGCTTCAGTAGCGAGCCCGATGGCCACTGCTTCGCCATGCTTGAGCCGGAAATCTGTCGCGGCTTCCACCGCGTGCCCGATTGTGTGTCCAAGGTTGAGAACTTTCCTGAGGCCCGCTTCTTTTTCGTCTTTCATTACAACAGCTGCTTTGATGGTAACAGCCCGGTGGATCAGTTCAAGCACCACCCGGGGATTCCTTTTTCTGATTTGCTTTTCTTGCTGCTCGATGTAATTGAAGAACCTGCGGTCAAGTGCGGCAGCAATCTTCACGACTTCGGCCAGGCCGTTTCTGTATTCTTTGATTGAAAGCGTTCTCAGCACATCCGGATCAATGTAGACGGCTGTAGGCTGATGAAATGCCCCGATCAGGTTCTTCCCAAGAGGGTGGTCGATCCCGACTTTCCCTCCGACGCTGCTGTCGACCTGGGCAAGGAGTGTGGTGGGAACTTGAATGAAAGGCACGCCACGCAGGATTGTAGCAGCCACATATCCTGCCACGTCTCCAACGACTCCCCCGCCAAGCGCAACAATCAGACTGTCGCGCCCAATGCCGTTCCTCAACAACTGTGTGTGCAATGCATTGACAGTCCGGTAATTCTTTGACCTCTCTCCCGGCGGAAAATCCAACAGGACTGCTTCATTCCCTTTTCCGACAAACTCTTTTTGTACAGCCCGTCCGTAGAGACGACCGACCGTTTCGTCGGTGATGATAAAGACCTTCCCTTCAGATTTCGTCTTCCGATCTGCCAAGGATCCCAGGATGCCCGGCTGGATTGCAATTCGGTATGATCGGTCCCCGGATGATGGCCGGAGACGAACAGAAACACTCTTGGAAAGCAATGGCATGAGTTCCTACTAGCGAAGTTCAAACAAAAAAACCTTCACCCTATGTCGGCGAAGGTTTCATTCGGTTGCGGTATTCAATGCACCAAAAAATGAGAAGATCACTCCACCGAGCATGCTCGAGGTGTTGGCTGATACCACCACCGATATGGAGTGCGTCTGTTGTTCATCGTGTGCTGGTGTATGATACGCGTTGAGGCATAGAAAGTCAAGGCATGGTCCCTGCCTCAGCCGCATTATTGACCCGTCGTGAAGACCGTTGTAACCGGCGCGGCAAGCGGGTTGCCATTTCTTGAACGAAGGCCTGTAGAGATTGTTATTGTATACAATCTGTTTGCATCGAGCAGGGTCGCCGGATGGACACTGAACGAACTCGAGCCGGAGCTCAGCTCGAATATCATGCTGGCTGGAGGGGTGATACTGAAGGCAGCGCGCACGCTGCTCGTATCGATGCGACCGCTACAGTAGGCCGTGAAGTATGGATTCCGCGACACTCCGTACTCGCCATACCGTGGATAGAAATAGTCAATCTTGAAGGGACCCGTCGTGAACGAGAATGTCTCTGGCGAAGAAAGATGTGTCCCGTCCAAGGCTGTCAACACGGTCGAGAGCGTGATTGTGTACCTGGTGCCGGGTAGAAAATCGTTCGTCGAGTAGAAAAGGAAGCCGCTCCGTTGGAGATTGAGAATTCCCGATGTCGCCGGAAAAATACTGAATGCTTGTCGAATTGTTGCCGTATCGGTAAGACCGGTGAACTCCACCGAGATTGAAGATCGAAGGGAGACATTTGTTGCACCATCATCCGGATATGACGACTGAACGCGATATTCGGTCACTCCAAAACCCGAAGAGAAGGACCTCGTTACCTGATTGCCGTAAAAGTCCCGGGCCGTGTTCGCCACAACGAGGGAGTACTGTGAACCGAAAGGGAGAGGCTGCGCAGGCTGAAAGGATACCGACATGGAGTCAAACTCGGAGATCCGCCACTGACCATTGGGTTGGGGGTTCAGCTGCAACGAAGGGATGATCGTTACACCCAAGAGGCTATTGAACATTACAGAGGGTGAATTCCCAGGCATCACGTCTGTTGATCCATCTTCGGGATAGATACTGAGAACCCTGAAGTAGGGTTCGGGAGCGTACGAGAACGTGTAGGCCTGGACCAGGTGGTGACCGTTGATGTCTTCTATCGTTGTATCGATGGAGACGGTAACGATCCTCCCCACATGATATGGCATGCTACCATAGCCAGTCACCGAGTCGTACACCGCGAACGCGAGAAAATTGTTGAACACATCCAACGACACTCCGGAGGAGAACCGATAGGGTGGATAGTAGTCCTCATCCAGCCTGACGACAACTGGACGATCGAAGCCTGTACATCGCACCGTTCGCTCCCCGACGGAGAATGTGGCCATGAGTTTGTTGAACCGAACAATGAAGTGTGGTTTGTCGTATCCTTCGCCTCTGTCGAACAATCCGAATGGACCTGTGCTGCCATTTGCCGGACTGGTGAAGATGACTGCCGGGAGAATGTTCGGATTCGTCAGATCATCCGGTTCCCCTGACGGTCCCTGAGGTCCGGCGGGGCCCTGCTCCTCTTTGGTACAACCAGACAACGCGAGCAGGAGAAAGAAAACCAAACCGAAAATGACGGTAATGGTCGGTGACGCAAATCGGTAGATGCGCATGGGTGCCCCCTCTGCAGTTCAACATGTGACAAATGACGGTGG
>JAERML010000053.1 GCA_016844425.1 Bacteroidota bacterium | reverse complement strand
CGCAATGAATGCGTCAGGATGTCCTGGAATGTCGTGAGATGGTGAACGGTAAAGAGCGGGACAGGATCGGCAGTCACTTTCATGGAGCGTGTCCGATTATCATGACGAGAATCTTTGAAGTGTAGAACAGGTGGAAGAACGGAGATGGTGCAGGCGACACGGGGAACTGCCCGTCGCCGGTGATAATGTACGGAAGAGAAGAATCAGAGACAACACCGGAGGAAGCGCCCCATTTTGTCCGAAGGACTCCTTCGGAGGAATCATCGATCGAATGCGTTTGGTGATAGCCCCGAGAACTCTCCCCTTTCTCCGGTCCACCGTGGCTCCCCTCCCTTGACAAGGGAGGGGAAAGAAGCACAACCTGAGGAGGGGGAGAGTTTGTATGATATGAGGCGAGGCCATTTGACCTGAATGTCCGGACCCAAACTGAAACACTCCGGCAGAAGCGGGGCTATCGGCTTTTCTTCTTCCAGAAGTAATAGACAGGCACCCCCAGTGCAAGAAACCCGAGCCCCGCCCACGCCTGCTCAGGTTTTTCCATGAGAGTGTTGACAACGAACCACGCTGCCATTGCCACGAAGAACAGCGGTGTGAGCGGATAGCCGAGCGTCCGGTAGGGGCGTTCGGCATCGGGGAGACGCTTCCGGAGGATGAATACGCTTGCCGCCGTCAGACCGAAGAAGATCCAGTCGGTGAAGACCACATACGAAATGAGTTCATCGAACGTTCCCCAGAAGAAGATGAGGATGATCGCCCACGCCGACTGGACCATAATGGCGAACGCGGGCGTTTGATACCGGGGATGAATCTCCGCAACGCGCTGGAAGAAGACGCCGTCGCGAGCCATTGCGAAATAAATGCGCGGCGCCGTCAGCGTGTAAATACCGGTGGTTCCGAACGTGGAGATGAAGATGGCGAGTGCAATCACACTTCCGCCGGCCGGTCCGAGGATGGTGCCAACCGCATCGGCAGCAACATGAGGTGAGGCGGCGATGGATTCAGTTGAGAGAAGAAGCAAGTAGGCGACGTTTGTGAGAAGGTACGTCAGGGTCACCACGGCTGCTCCGACCACCATGGCAAACGGGACTGTCCGCGCCGGGTCTTTTGCTTCCGCCGCTGCGAACGATGCGTGCTGCCATCCGCCGTATGACCAGAGGACGCCCACCATGGCGACGGCCAGTCCACTCCACATGCCGCCTGGAAGGGAAGGGAGCGTTGCACCCATTGTCGTCGTTGCCCCGGTTCCCCAGCCAATGCCGACGACAATCAGACCTGCGATGCCCGCAAGCTTCAAAACGGTAAATACATCAGAGAAAATTCCTCCGACTTTCACCCCAAGAACGTTGAGCACAGTGACGAGAAGAAGCCCGCCAATGGCGACAGTGGTAACACCGGTGGTTCCAAGCGGAATGAAATAGCCGAGGTACGTTGCGAAGGCAATGCTGAGCGCTGCGATGCCACCTGTATTCACAACGAGGAAGTACGCCCACCCGAACAGGAATGCAACGAGACCTCCGTATGCCTTGGAGAGATACACGTACATCCCACCCGCCTGCGGCATAAGCCCGCCGAGCTCGGCAAAGGTGAGGGCTCCTGCAAGGGCCATGAGACCGCCAACCACCCAAACGCCAAGGATCGCCGCCGGGTCATGAAGGTGCTGCGCGATGACCGCGGGTGTGAGGAATATCCCAGATCCGATCGTCCCACCAATGGCGATCATCGTCAGGTCGAACTTCGTCAGCACTTGCTTCAGTTGGGTCATCTCAGGATTTCAGACATTCTTTGAGCGCCTCGACGGTGGCCTGCATGTCCTCTGCCGAGCAGTAGAAATGAGGTGAGAACCTGAATTTCCCCTCGCGCACAGCGATTGTAATCTGACGATGGTACATCGCTTTGAAGACGGCGGTCTCATCAATGCCAGGAGGGGGCGACACAGTCACTATCCCTGCCCGTTGCGCGTCAACATCCGGTGTGAGTACGCGGACACCGTCGATCTGTCGGAGTCCGTCCATAAGAGCTCTCGTGATAGCGAGGATGTGTTCTTCGATTGCCTTCGCACCGAACTCAAGAATTGTGGAGAGAGCTGCGCGCATTCCCCAGAGACCGGGCATGTTCAAGCTCCCTCCTTCATACCTGCGGGCTGCTGAAGCAAGAGGCTGCGTGAAGTTGTGGAAATTCCATGGATCTTCCGCCGAAAGCCAGCCGAGGTTTGTTTGTTGGATGCGCGATTGAAGTTCCCCGGTCAGATAGAGGAATCCCGTTCCATGCGGCGACATCTGCCATTTCTGCCCGCCGGCAGAGAGGGCGTCGATCTTCATGTGTTGGACATCGAGCACCACCGCGCCCACCGCCTGGATTCCATCGACCGCGAAGATAATCCCTTTCTGTCTGCAGAAATCGCCGATGGCTGCAAGGTCTGCGCGATATCCACCAAGGAATTGGACTGCGCTCAATGCCACGAGCCGTGTCTTTGGTGTTGTGGCATGCGCAATCATTGACGGAGTGACGAAGCCATCCCTTGTTGCGACGATATCCAGTTCAACACCAAACCGCTTGAGGTTGAGGAACGGCCAGACGTTCGCTGGAAACTCTGCCTCGTTCAGCACAATGCGGTCGCCGGACTTCCATTGAATTCCCGAAGCCACAATGTTGATTGCGTCCGAGGTGTTGGCGCAGAGGGCGATCCGGTCAGGGGACTCCGCGTTGATGAGGCGTTGAACGAAGGACCGGCACTCGGCCACCATGGGAAGGTCGTCAAAGTAAGTTTCGAGGCGACCATGCGAGCGTTCATGGAGATACGCCGTCATTGCTTCAACAACTCGTGTGGAGAGAGGACTCGTCCCCGCGTGGTTGAGATAGATTTTCCCTTGTTGTGTGTGGGGGAAGAGAGAACGGGCGTTGCGAAGTTTCTCGGGGGTAAGCATAGTCCTTATGGTTTCGAACGATCAAATGTTGAGAGCTTCTGCAACAGTGTCGCGATCTCCTTATCCCAGAACGTCCAGTTGTGTGCCCCGGGGAGCTCGTGGTATTCGTAAAGAGCATCCTTGCTCCGGAGTTTCTCTGCAAGTTCGCGGTTGTTTTCAATGATGCGGGGAAAACTGTCACGCGCTCCGTTGGAGATGTAGAGATAGGGGAGAGCAGCGGTGGGGACGCTGTCAAGAAGCGTGATGACGTTGTTCCTTGTCCAGTGGTCACTCCTCTTTTCGCCAAAGGCCGCGTGAAGGCTCCGGGAGATTGCGGAGTTATCCGGCCGGTAACCGAGAGGCGCGTACAACGCCCCACTGAACGACGCGCCGTAAAAGAATAACTGGGGATACTTCACCGCAAACTTCATCGCGCCGTATCCTCCCATGGAGAGTCCGGCGATGGCACGACCATGACGTGTGTGCATCGTGCGGTACTTCTCGTCGACATAAGGGATCAAGTCCTTGATGATGCAGTCCTCGTAGTTGCTCTTCCGGTCCGGCGCGTTGGTGTACCAACTGTTCTTTGCATCGGGAGTGATGATAATGAATGGGTACGCCGCCGCATACGTCACGAGGCCGGAGTGAGCGATCCAATCGTTCGGCCCGCCTCCGAATCCGTGAAGGAGGTAAAGCGTGACGTAGTGCCCGTGGCCCTCACGATAGCCAGCCGGGAGGAGCACATTGAATTTTAGATGCCCGGCGGTTCTGGCAGAGTAGACGCTATCTGCAACCACCGTGGCGTGTGTCTGGCTCCGCGCCATCGTGAATGTAATGCAGAAAAGCGTGAGCCAGATGCTGAGTCGACGCGATGACAGCATGTTCTCTTCTCCGTCAGTAGTTCGAGAGCATGTCGAACGACATCCCGATGCCGAGATAAATCTGGAAGTACTGCGGGTGAATGGTCACCGACCCCTCGCCGAGTTGCTGGGGGACCGAGAAACTTTTCACGTATTTCACTCCACCATCGAGTGCAATGGTATTGTTGAAGTTCAGATCAAGGCCCAGTGTAAAGTCGTACCCGAACGCGACCTTTGACTCATCCCTCAGTTTCTGACGGATTTCATTCTCCCGGTTATCGTCATTGGGAACGACAACATCGATTGTGAACGCATACCAGACAAGAGCGATATTCACTCCCGCATGAGGACGGAGAAAACCATTGCCGTGACCTCCGAGCTGCCCGCCCAGGTAGAGACGCCCGTAGTCCTGTGAGGTCTGCTGCTCCACACGCAAAAGGGTCACGCGGTCCTGGTAGTACGTAGTGCCGCTCAGGAGATTGACGAACTCGATTCCTGCCACCCCGGCTAAGATGTTCGCCAGATTTGGTGCAGGAACGACGACATGAATTCCTCCTCCCCAGCCTGCGCGGCTGTACTCTTTGGCATCAATCCCATAAGGAACCATGCGGATGCCATAGATGCCGACCTTTCCACCCGCTGTGAGGCTCCCGGCTCCTCCGACCGCACAGCAAAAAAGAAGAAAGGCTAGTCGAAAGGGTCTGCGGCAGGATTCTCTCATAGGTCACCTTTTCATTTGTTATGAATGTGAATGGAATGTGCTGTCATACCATATCGATGCTCGCTCCATCTTCAAACCTGCACACATAAATCGTCGGTAGTTTGTTTGTTCGTTTCGGGTATTCCTGTAAGAGTCGTGCACTTACACCCTCAACTGCGCCATGGTCCACAAGGCAAATAGCCGACCCACCGAATCCTGCCCCAGTCATTCTTGCGCCATACACCCCGTCGGACTCAGCGCAAATATCGACCACGGCGTCGAGTTCGGGGGAGCTTACCTCGTAGTCGTTCCGGAGACTGAAGTGTGATTGGTACATCAGCTTGCCGAACTCCACGACGTCTCTCCGTTCAAGGGCATCCACTGCTGCCCGCACCCGCGCATTCTCGGAGAGAACGTGCCGACAACGTTTCTCGATCACGGGAGTCAGCAGGTGGCGCGTCGTCATAAACTGGTCCCAGGAAACGTCCCGCAATGACTCGATGCCAGGGAGTTTTGTGGCGAGTTGCTTCACACCGAACAAGCATTCCTGTCTTCTCTTGTTATATTCGGAACGGCTCAGCTCGCGCTGGACGCCGGTGTTGCACACCAACAAGCTGACCTCTTCGGGAAGCCCGACATGTTTGTACAGAAGCGTCCGGCAATCGAGATACAACGCCTGGTGCTGTTTCCCCATGCAGCTCACGAATTGGTCCATGATGCCACAACTGACGCCGACGAATTCATTCTCTGCCTGCTGGCATAGCCGGATCAGGTCAATGTCTGAAAAATGAAGATCATTCATGGCCGTGAAAGCAAACGCCGAGGCGATCTCCAGGGCAGCCGATGAGCTCAGGCCGGCGGCCTGGGGGATGTTGCCGGACACGCTGATGTTTGCGCCACGCAGGTTTGCCCCGCGGCGCTGGAGAAAAAATGCCACTCCGGCAAGGTAGTTCGACCATGTGCTGTACTTGAGCGGGCGGAGGTCTCCAAGTGTAACTTGCACAAGGTCATTCATCGTCTCCGAATGGATGACCAGCTGATCGTCCGACCGGGGACCGGCTGCAATGGCAATACACCGATTGATGGCGGCCGGGAGTACCACGCCAAGATTGTAATCCGTGTGCTCACCAATGAGGTTCACACGTCCCGGAGCGGTTGCCACACACAAAGGGTGTGCGCTAAAGGTTTCTTCATACACTTGAATTGCTTGCCGGACAAGTCCATCGCGTGTGTGCACAGGGCGTCCCTCCGGCACCTACAGGGCAACCGCAACGCGACGGAGCTCTTCGGCCTTTTCTTCCGCGCTGGTGTCGTTGATAAATGTCCCCGCTCCCGTCTCGCATCCGGCCAGGTACTTCAGTTTGTCCTTCGCACGGTGGGGTGGGTAGAACTCGACATGGAAGTGGTAGTACGGATACTCTCCGCCATCCACCGGTGATTGATGCATCAGCATCATGTACGGAAAAGAAAACCCAAAAAGTCCGTCGTACTTCATGAGCACCGTTTTGAGGATCGGCGCAAGATCGGCGCGTTGCACGTCGGTCATGGTTTTCATGGAAGGACAATGTTCTCGGGGGACGATGTGTACTTCATAAGGAAACCGTGCAAAGAATGGTACGAAGGCAACCCAGGACGAATTCTCGGCCACCAATCGTCGGCCATCCGCAACCTCTTCCTGCACCATATCACAGATCAGACAGCGTTTGTGCGTTTCAAAATGTCTTTTCGATGCATCGAGCTCTGTTTTGATCTTCGGCGGTATGTACGGAAAAGCATAAATCTGTCCGTGCGGATGGGGCATCGTTACTCCAATAACTTCTCCTTTGTTCTCGAAGATCAGGACGTAGTGAATCTCCGGACGCCTCGCGAGCTCAACAAAGCGATTCCTCCAGACATCGATCAGTCGCCGGATATGCTGCACGGGAAGTTGTGCAAGCGTCGTGGTGTGGTCGGGATGATAAAGAACAACGTCGCACTGCCCTGTCGCATCGGCAACCTTGTACAATGGCGATCCGTTGACCGAGCGAACAGGTGGTGGTGTTGCAAACGTCGGGAAGTCGTTTTGATAAATGTGGACGTCGTACGTTTCGGGGACCAATCCCGAGCCGGGACAAAAGGGGCACTGATCCTTCGGGTTCAACGGTCGATCAAGCCGGTGTGAGGCGCTGACGACCCATTCCTCCAGCAGGGGATTCCAACGAAGTTCGGACATGAAGAGAGAGAGGTGATTGCGAATACTGCCAGTGCCAGTGTCGAAGATGGTGCCCGAAAATGTTAATCAATTCGTGTTTGAATTGCAATTCATCGGGGTCTTTACGGAATGACTCAGGGCGTGATTGTGATTTCCTTCACCAGCAACTCGTAGTCGTATTTGTTGAAGTAGATGTTCTTGCCGTTGTACTCCAGCTCGCCACGCTGAAAGTCCACGTTGTCCGAACGGAATGATTGCTTCGGTGGATCCAGCGTTTGGCTGTGGTCGCTGTTGGCGGACATCCGGTATTGGTCGAGTCCGCCGAAGTAGAAGTCTCGCACCTCGCGCTTTTGCTTATCTGTCAAGCTGTTCAAGTATTGCATTGCAAAGATCCCCATGTATGGGTCCACCGGGATCCATCCCCACGGCCTCACATAGATCTCTGTCCAATCATGAATCGTCTTGCCGCCGGGGAACGTAAACCAGCCTGATTGCCATCGTGCCGGAATGCCATTCAGCCGGCAGAGCGTAATAAAGAGCAGCGCCTCCTGACCGCAGTCGCCGTACATCTTCGTCGCGCAATACTCGCCGATGTTCCTGATCGTTGAGTACTCGATGGCATAGCTGTACTTGATCCTCCCGGAAATCCACTCATAGAACTTCCGCGCCTTCAGGAGAGGGTTGGACTCGTTGCCTGCAATCTCCTGGGAAAGCTCTCGCATCCGCTCCGTGAAAACCACATGCGGTCCTTCTCTGGTATGTGCCTCCTCGTCGTTGGGTCTGTAGCGCTCCACCTTCGACGGGGTCAGGGAAAAGTGGATTCCGCAGGCTGTATACATAT
>JAERML010000266.1 GCA_016844425.1 Bacteroidota bacterium | reverse complement strand
GGGGTCGGCAACAGATTCAATCACCATTGACAGGCAGGTTCAACGTGGCCAACATCTCCGCTGCTTATGCCGCCGGTGTTGCGCTCGGGATTCCCGCAGAATCCATTCGGCTGGGGATCGCGAAGATTCGCTCCGTTCGCGGACGCTTCGAGCAGATTGTCTCCCCCCGTGGCTGGACGGCCGTTGTGGACTACGCACACACACCTGATGCGCTGGAGAACTGCCTTCGGACGATTCACGACATCCTTCCAGAACACAGAGCTACTCGCATTCTTACGGTCTTTGGCTGTGGCGGCAACAGGGACAAGGGGAAGCGGCCAACGATGGGCGCGATCGCGTCATCCCTCAGCGACGTTACCATCATTACTTCTGACAACCCGCGAAAGGAAGACCCACAAACCATCATTGATGAAATCAACATTGGTGTGGTGAAGGGGAAAACGCTAATGACGGAGGTCGACCGCCGTAAGGCGATTGTGATGGCACTGGAGTTGGCACAGGAGGGGGATGTTGTCCTGATCGCGGGGAAAGGGCACGAAGACTACCAGGTAATCGGGGTAGCGAAACATCATTTTGATGATCGGGAGGAAGTGGAACAGTATATCCGAAACCATCCGTGAAGCTCAACGCAAAAGACCTTTCGACGCTGAAGCATATCGAGTTTCACGGGAAGGACCGGCTGAAGAAAACTAGGATTGTCGGAGTGTCCACGGATTCACGGACGGTTGCGCCCGGGGATCTCTTCATTGCTCTAAAGGGAGAACACTTCGACGCGCATACATTCATCAATGATGTGTTCTCTCGTGGTGCCGTGGCTGCAATTGTCAACGCCTCGGCCAACGTGGCGGTTCAACCGGACCGGACATTATTCATTGTGGAGGATACGACACGGACGCTTGGCGAGCTTGCGCATGTGTATCGCCTCAGATTTGATCTTCCCGTGGTTGCTATCGGCGGAAGCAACGGAAAGACCACTACGAAAGAAATGATGACACAGGTTTTAAACTCGACCTACACGACGTTGGGTACCGAAGGGAATCTCAACAACCATATCGGGGTTCCACAGACCCTGTTCCGGCTCCGCAAGAAACACGACGTTGCGGTGGTGGAGATCGGGACAAATCATCCCGGTGAGATAAACTATCTTTGTCAGATGCTAGAGCCGACCCACGGATTGATCACCAACATCGGCAGAGAGCATCTGGAATTCTTCAAGACGCTTGATGGTGTTGCAACCGAGGAAGGTGTTCTCTTTGAAAGCCTTAGAACCAGAAAGAAAGCAGTTGCCTTCGTCAATGCCGACGATGAGCGGGTTGTTGGGCTCTCCAAGGGGATGAAGAAGCGCATCACGTACGGCTTCACAGCTCGTCGCGTTGATGTCCGTGGGAAGAAAATCGGGATGAATGATGAGGGCTGCGTCCGGTTTCAGTTTTCCGGTGGACGTCAGAAGAAACCTGTCACCGTCCAATTGAATATTCCGGGAGAGCACAACGCGCTAAACGCACTGGCTGCCGCTGCAGTTGGGCTGACATTCCAGGTTCCGGCAAGGAGGATCGCCAAAACGCTGGAAGCCTTTCACCCCACAAGCAAACGGATGGAGGTGCTTAACTTTGGCGGGGTCGTTATCTTCAACGATACGTACAATGCAAATCCGGACTCGATGGTCGCCGCCCTGCAGACACTCGCGAATGCCCGGGTTTCAGGAAATCGCATTGCCGTTCTGGCGGACATGCGTGAACTGGGTGAGGTGGCCGCGGAAGAACACCGCAGGGTGGGCGAGCATGTGAAGAAGCTCGGCATCAACTATCTGTTGACGTTCGGCGATTTAAGCCGTCAGATTCATGAGGCTGCCGGCATTCCCAATGCGTTCCACTACGACCAGAAAAATATGCTGGCCGAGTACCTGGCAGAGCTGATCGCGCCCGGGGACGCAGTGTTAATCAAGGGATCGCGGGGAATGAAAATGGAAGATGTTGTTTTCTTTCTCGAGGAGCGTCTGCAATCGGCAGTCGTTCCGTTCGGGTAATCCCTTATGGAGAGTAATGCTGTACTATTTTTTCAAATTGCTTGAACGGGCGTATGATCCCCCCGGCTTCGGCCTGATCCGGTTCATCACATTCCGTGCGGCGGCGGCGGCGGTGACGGCCCTTGTTATTGCATTCTGGCTGGGCCCGAAAATCATCCGGAAGCTGAAGGAAAAGCAAATCGGAGAGTCTGCCAAGTTGGAGGCCCCGAAGACCCACCTGACTAAAGCCGGGACCCCAACGATGGGTGGCCTCATAGTACTTGCATCGGTGCTGATCCCGACGGTTCTCTGGGGGAACATCGGCAATGTGTACATCATATTGATCGTGTTTGTCACCGGGGTGCTTGGCGCAGTCGGGTTTCTGGATGATTACCTGAAAGTGGTCAAGAAAAAACCGAAAGGGTTGATCGGACGATACAAGATTGTTGGGCAGGTGTTCGTTGGGTTGGTGGTGGGCGGGGTTATCTATTTCTTCCCACATTGGATCGATCCTGATCTCTGGAAGATCAATTCATCCACAACGGTGCCCTTCTTTAAGAACAGGGAGTTTGACTTTGGGGTTCTCTACATCCCCCTTGTGGTATTCATTATTACCGCGACATCCAATGCCGTCAATCTCACGGATGGACTGGACGGTCTTGCGATCGGGATAGTCGGCATCGTCGGGTTGACGCTTGCCGTGATTAGCTACATCTCCGGGAACGCTCTTTTGAGTGACTATCTGACGATCCCGTTCTTGCGGGGGAACGGTGAGCTTGCTGTGTACTGTGCTGCCCTCGTTGGTGCCGCGCTCGGGTTTCTCTGGTTCAACGCATATCCGGCGCAGGTTTTCATGGGCGACAGGTGCGATCGGGGCACTCTGTGTGCTCATTAAGAAGGAGCTGCTTCTTCCGACATTGGGCGGAGTGTTCCTTGCGGAAACACTCTCGGTGATCATTCAGCGCGCGTATTTCAAGTACACAAAGAAACGATACGGTGAGGGGCGGAGGATCTTCAAGATGGCCCCCCTGCATCATCATTTTGAGATGCTGGGCTGGCCGGAACCCAAGATCGTGGCGCGTTTCTACATCATTGCAATTCTGACAATGATCGTGAGCCTCGCAACATTCAAGGTGAGATAAGCGCCTTGCAACAGCGAGTGATTCAAGGGAAGCGGTTCAGCGTGATTGGTGCGGCACGGAGCGGGATTGCTGTAGCGAGACTCTTGAAGGCGCGAGGAGCGGAAGTCTTCGTGAGCGATCACGCCCCAACAGGGAAAATGCAACCAGTGATTGCAGAGCTGGAGAAACTGCATGTAGCATATGAGTTTGGTGGCAACACTTTAAAGATACTGGATGCGGATGTCGTTGTGCTGAGTCCCGGAGTCCCATCGGACTCGCGGATTGTCGTACAGGCAAAAGCTGCGGGGCGTAGCGTCGTGAGCGAGATCGAAGCGGCGAGCTGGTTTTGTCCAGGACCAATTGTGGCAATCACCGGGACCAACGGAAAGACGACAACGACAACACTGGTGGGCAGGATTTTTGAAGATGCGAAGGAGCCGGCAATGGTGGCAGGCAACATTGGACTGGCTTTCTCGCAAGTGGTAGATCAAGTCACGGAACAGAGCACGGCGATTCTTGAAGTGAGCAGCTTTCAGCTCGATCATATTGAGACGTTCAGGCCAAAAGTTGCTGTCTGGCTGAATGTGACCCCGGACCATCTCGACCGGTACGAGCACACCTACGAGAAATATATCGCGGCCAAGTGCCGCGTGTTTGAGAATCAGAGACGCGGAGATACTCTGGTGTACAACGCAGACGATGAGGTGGAAACCGCGCATGTTCAGCAACGAATCAACGCGGAGGTAACATTGCTGCCGTTCAGTACAAGAAAACAGTTGGAGCTCGGCGCATTTGTAGATCAGGGCATGGTGAAAACGCGTGTACGTGGACGTGAGTCCGATGTTATCCCTGTGAAGGACATTAGCATTCCGGG
>JAERML010000265.1 GCA_016844425.1 Bacteroidota bacterium | reverse complement strand
CCCACACAACATTGTGCAAACCTTCACCAAGCAGATCACTCGACAGGACCCGCACTTGTCTTCCGAGCACGTCGTAGACCGCGAGAGTCACCTGTTCAGGATTCGCAAGACGGAAGCCGATGGTGGTTGCTGGATTAAACGGATTCGGGTAGGCTTCCAGCAGCTCATAGGCAAGTACCCGGTTCCCGTCACAGTCGAAGCCCGTCATCTTGGCAAGCGTGACGCAATCCACGGCGGGTGGCGTCGCGAGGAGTGCGTTCAACGCATTCACCTTCCCCGCACCATGTGTGTTGGGCGTTCCTGCAGGGGTTGCTGTAGTCCCGAGCAGACTCACGACATTCTCATACGTCAGATACTTGTTCTTCTCAAGCAGCAGGGCGACAATCCCCGCGACGTGGGGCGATGCCTGGCTTGTCCCCTGCTGCTTCTGCAGACCGCCTCCTTGAAGGACAACCTCCGGAGGTGCCGTGTATCCCGAGGAGAGGGCCGAGATGATTGCCTCACCTGGCGCAACGAAATCGGGTTTGGTTCTTCCGTCGCGTGAGGGGCCGTGACTACTGAAGGATGACAGGTTGCCGGGCCGTGACTACTGAAGGATGACAGGTTGCCAATCACCGGCGCACCTGGTTGAACCTGCGGCACGTTGTTGACGTCTACCCAGGCGTTCTTGCTGACGTAGGCCCCGACACAGACCACTTTCTTCGATGTGCCGGGTGTGCCGACGGACTTGTCGTTGTTGCCACTCCGGTAATTGGGAGGAAAGCCCGATAATGTCGGGAAGAACCCACCTGTCACCACCCACATATCGACTGTCCCATTCCCGATCGTATAGACTGACCAGAGATAATTGTCAATCGGATAGGTTCCGTTGTCACTGCTGACTATGAACACGACCCGGCGGGCTCCGTTGTTTGGGTCAGTCTGCGTTGTCGCGTCCACGGTCACCTGCCCGTAGCTGGTCGTTCCGTTCGTGAGCACAAGGTTCTCGATCTTTTGGCCGAGTGGGACAGGGTTTGTCGCGGCCAAGCTCTGATTTGGATTCGCTGGATCATACACCATCAGGCCAACAGACGCATTTCCTGCAGCCGGATACCACATGTCCACCGCTGATAGCGATGGACTCGTGGCAAACCAGAAAGTCTGGTCCGCGTTGGTTATCGATGTGCCAGTCACTGTGTAGCCGCTGTGGATCTGGCTCGCCCCCTCATTCCCCGCGGCCGCCACAATGATATTTCCTGGTTTCACCATCTTGCTCAACGCCTGCTCGTACAGGCTGGTCCCATCGTGGGGGCCGAACTGCCCTCCCAGGCTGAGATTGGCGACCGCTGGTTTGCCGAGTGCCGCCGCTTTGTTGAATATGAACTGGACCCCCGCAATCACATCGGCATCCTGGAATCCCCCGTTGCTGTTCGGGTCACGAATCCCCTTCACAAACACGATATCGGATCCGGGCGCCATTCCAACATATGCAGTGTTTCTCCTCCCTCCTCCAGCCGAAATACCTGTCACATGGGTGCCATGACCGCCACTCCCTTCGCCATCAAGCTCGGTACATTGACCGGCATCGATCTGCGCTTTCGTCCATTCCGTTGGCTGTCCGCTTTGACCGGCATTTCCGTAGTCAAGGATCCACTGAATTCGGGTGTTGTTGGTGGCCGTTGAAAAATCAGGATGCGCCCAATCAATACCGCTGTCAACAACCCCAACTACTACCCCCGATCCACGGTAGACGCGGTCCAAACCGCCTCCCCCGGCATGCACCTGATCCACTCTTGCCTCCGTCCTGCTCAGATTCAGCAAGGGAGCTGATTGGCCAGAGATGGTTATACTGTGGACATAAGGAAGAGAGGCAACGGAGTAAACGGAAATAATTGGAACGTCCGCAACGAAGATATCCTCCACCCGAGTGCGAATCCGTACGCCGAGCCGCTCCAATTCGATTGTCGCGGAAGGGTCCTGAAGCTTCAGAAACACCGGAGCCGTCGGTTGACCGAGTGCCTCGTTCTCCTGAAGCTTGAAATGGAGGCTCCCGTCGAAGAGGGCGTTATATGCCGCCCGGTTGATGGCGGAGTTCCCCGCATCGTTCATGACTGCCTCATAGCGGCTCATCATGAACCGGAGGTCCCAAGAAATCGAACCCTGCCTGTGTTGCCGGTTTCGGCCCCTGTTCCAAGAACAACTGAAAACAGGATAGCCGCCACCGAAAGAACCAGGAAACGTGTGCTTCTGAAGAGCGTGTACATCAAATGTCCTTAGTGTTGTTGAGAAGCGCTATTTGGTAACCGGTTTTGATGTTTGCGACAACTGCAATTGGCTCACGAACTCAAGAGCTGCCACGCTGTAAATATCCCCGGATGAGACACTCGCCGTAAAAATCTCCCCCTGCATCGTCCGTACATCAGCTCCTGCATCCACAAGCGCCTGCCTCATCACTCCATCGATCTTTCCGGCACACTTCCCGAGGACGAGAAGATTCTCAGGATCCTCCCTGTCAGCAAGGGCCGTCATCTTTTGCCTCAATGGCGCATCGAATTTTGTCTCCATCAGCAGTACCCTATCCGGACCGCATGCAAACAGGACGAGTGTAAGTACAATCATAACAATGGTTTTCATGGTTCTCTCCCTCCTTGTCATCGTGATGGTTCGAGTGTAAGTGTACACCCGGTTAACCCTGGATCTCCATACGTAATGTTCATCCAACAGATTGGCTGGATGAATATACTCTCACCTTCTGCAAAAGTCAATCCGAGCTCACCGAAACTCAATGCCAGAGGTGGTAAATGATGAGACATCGTTCCTCGCGCGCAAACGCGTGCACGCAAGAAAAAAAATTTCACACCTAACTGCTTGTCATCATGGAGCCAAACGATTCCAGAAAATTTTCTACTTGACTTCGCTTCACCAACATAGTATATTTTCACCCGGCAATTTTAGTTGACTCGCTAAGTGGAAGAGATGTCAACTCGAAGTTGTTCGTGACTGTAGAGTTCACCCCCCGTTGTCAGTGCGTAAGCACTACACTTTGAAGAGGAGTTGTGATGAGATTGGGTACGGTCAGGATTCATCCAGGCACTATCTTCAGTAATTGCTTCACAATATACTGGTAGGGAACCCGGAAAGCCCATCTTCAGCTCGTTGGAGTGGGGCTTTTGCTTTTTTTGACATTGATTGAGAGATTTGGACGGAGATTTCGTAGAACCCAGGCCTTTCCCCCACCTACGAACCTCCGGTTACCGTTCTAAGAAGATTACCTCCACCACAACCATCAACTCTATTCGATAAGGAACCATTCTATGGCCCAAAAGGAGACCACCCCCGCTTCTTTGGACGTGAAGAAGGCCGCCGGAGCCATGGCAAAGAACCATGGACCAATGAACGAAGCCATTATGGATCTTGCGCTGAACTGTCGTGACTATTATGGTGACAACGATCTTGCAGCCGATGTCCTCCGCTCGAAGTACCTCGCCCCGAATGAACAGGGGCCAATGCATCTCTGGAACCGCATCGCCAAGGCTCTGGCCTCCGTGGAAACGGACAAGGAGTATTGGTACAATCAGTTCCTCGGATTGCTGTTCGATTTCAAGTTCGTCCCCGGTGGTCGCGTGATGCATGGCGCCGGCCGCGAAGAAGCAAAGCGCCGTCCCACGCTCTCCAACTGCTATGTCATTCCTATCGAGGAAGACAGTCTTGAGGGGATTTATCGTTGCATTGCCGAATCGGCCATGGTGTACCGGACTGGCGGGGGTGTTGGCACCGACCTGTCCACGCTCC
The DNA here is from genome assembly GCA_016844425.1 of Bacteroidota bacterium. The sequence continues at coordinate 1,320 of JAERML010000265.1, read as the reverse complement.
GTCCTAAAGGGGCTCCGGTCAACGCAACAATCGACCATTCGCCAGGCGCCACTGCATTCATGAATCTCTTCAGCGAGAGCACGAATACTGTTTCGCAAGCAGGTCGCCGCGGTGCACTCATGCTTACCATCCGTGTCGACCACCCGGATGTGGAAAAGTTCATTACGATCAAGAACGACGCCCGCCGGATCAAGGTGCAGCACGCCAACATCAGCGTTCTGATTACACATGAGTTCATGCAGGCCGTCATGAACGATACGGATTTCGAGCTGCGTTGGGGCGGAAAGACATATCGGAAGGTGAAGGCACGGGAACTCTGGTTCAAGATCATCAAGAACGCGCACGCCTCCGCGGAACCGGGGATTATCTTCTGGGATACGATGAAGGATTACCACAACGTCGAGTACGCCAACCCCTTGACGAGCACCAACCCTTGCGGTGAGCAGCCGCTTGCGTCCTACACCGCTTGCAACCTCGGCAATATCAACCTCTGCAAGTTCGTGGATGAAGAGGGACGCTTCAACTATGAGGAGTTGGCGGAAGTAACGCGCGTGGCAACCCGGTTCATGGACAACATCATCGACTATAACATGGACAGCCACGCCCTGGAAAAAATCAAGAAGGCCGTGGCCTCCGACCGGCGCATTGGGCTTGGCATTACCGGCCTGGCAGACGCGATGTTGCTGATGAAGATCAAGTACGATACCCAGGAAGCGCTGGACGAGACAGAGAAGATGATGCGCGTTATCCGGGACGAGTCGTACAAGACTTCGGTGGAAATTGCCAAAGAGAAGGGTGCATTCCCTCTCTTCAATTGGGAAGGCTACTCCAAGAGCAAGTTCGTGCAGAGCCTGCCGAAGGAAATCCAGGACGAAATCAAAAAGCACGGCATCCGGAACAGCACGGTGATTACCGTACCACCCGTGGGAACGGGCTCCATCGTTGCCCAGACGAGCTCGGGTATCGAGCCGATCTTCTGCACGAGTTACCGCCGCCGGGTGAAGAACCACGATGGGGATACGTTCACAGAGTACAAGGTCTATCACCCGCTCATCAAGAAGATGTTCGGGGATGATGAGAACCTGCCGGCACATGTTGTCACAGCGCATGACATTGACCCATACTTCCGTGTAAAGATGCAGGGAGTGATCCAGAAGTACGTGGACAGTAGCATCTCCTCTACCGTCAACCTCGCAGAGGATGTCAGTGTCGAGACGGTTGCGGATATCTACATGACGGCATACAAGGCGGGTCTGAAAGGCATCACGGTCTACCGCGAAGGAAGCCGGGATGGCATCCTCCAGACGGAGGAGTTTGCCA
>JAERML010000052.1 GCA_016844425.1 Bacteroidota bacterium | reverse complement strand
ACAGTTTGGAACAGATGTTCACACGTGGGCTGATATTTTCCTGCTGTTGGGCTCTCTGCGCAATGCCCTGTCTTGGCGGCACATCGCTGAAGATCATCACAGCAGTTCGAACGGAAGAACCACCTGTGATCGACGGGATGGTGAATGATCCACAGTGGCAGACCGCACCGGCAGGTCTTGATTTTACGCAGTTCGATCCGGACGAAGGTGCGCTTCCCTCCGAGGTAACCTCTGTTCGCCTCTTGTATGACGATGACGCTCTCTATGTCGGAGTGATCTGTTACGACTCGAAACCATCAGAGATTGTCCAACAATTGACCCGCCGTGATCGGAGCACGGAGAGTGATCGGTTTTCCGTTCAGATCGATTCTTACAACGACAACCAGACAGCATTCGTTTTCTCTACCAATGTGTCCGGAATTCAAAGCGATGGTGTCCTCTCACAGGACGGAGCCGTGTATGATATCACATGGGATGCGGTCTGGACCGTGAAGACGCGGAGGCACATGGACGGATGGTCCGCGGAATTCGAAATTCCCTATCATGCGCTTCGCTTTACGGAACAGTCGGAGGGTGTGCATATTTGGGGAATTAACTTCCGCAGATACATCAGTCGCAAACACGAAACGGACGAATGGGTAATGATCCCACGGGGCGAGAGGGCCTTCGTTTCGAAGTGGGGCCACGTGGATGGCATCCGGAACATAACCCCACCATTGCATCTCACGCTCGCTCCATACGCATCAGGGAAAGGAACATATACCACCGCGACTGGGGGCTTGCCAGCATCATCTGACCACGAGGTCACCGCCGGCATTGACCTGAAGTATGGCTTGACAAAAAACTTTACAGTTGATGCGACGATCAACCCTGACTTCGGCCAGGTGGAAGTTGACCAGGCAGTGCTGAACCTGACTGTGTTCGAGACGCTCTTTCCCGAGAAGCGACCTTTTTTTACGGAGGGCTCGCAACTGTTTACGTTCGGTGCCGGTGTCGATAACACGGCCCTTCCGCTCTTCTTCTCCCGCCGCATCGGACGCCCTCCGGGCGGAAGCTTCTCCGTTATTCCACCGGCGGGTGGCACAGTCGAGGAGAACCCTCAAACGACAACGATTCTCGGTGCAGCGAAGATCTCCGGCAGGGCGTCGTCAGGTTTTTCGCTGGGTGTTGTCTCTGCAGCGACAGACGAGGAGGTTGCCGCACTGCGTGATGTCGCAGGCACCAAGTCGGAGATCAGAACCGAGCCCCGCGGTCTCTACAACGTGGTCCGGATGAAACAGGAGATCGGAGCCACCTCCTGGATTGGGGGAATAATGACTTCCGTGGCGCGCGAGAATGTTGCACCGGCAATTTCCGGGGGGATCGACTGGAACCTTCGCCTTGATGAAGGGACGTATGCCCTCGATGGGTTCGTGAGTGGTGCCCGGTCCTCTGTATCTACCGGTAAACGAAATGGCGCCGCGGGCCGATTGCTCTTTTCCCGTATCTCCAGCAAGCACTGGTTCTACACGACATCGTATGATCTCTATTCCCGGCACTTCAACATCAACGATATCGGGTTTTTCGCGCAGCCGCATGACCATGGTGGTTATGTGCAACTTCTCTACCGCGAGAATTTCGCGCGAGGTTTCTTCCGCCGCTACTTCATTTCGCTCAACCCTGAATACCGTTGGAACTGGGATGGTGTGATCACCCACGCGGGGGTGAATACGGAAGTGACCGGTGAGTTTACCAATTTCTGGTTGGGGGACCTCCTCTATACGTATTCTCATCCGGCGTATGATGATGCGGAGCGCAGGATCATCGGAACATACAAGCGACCGGCTAAACATACGCTGCAATTCTCTCTGACGACCGATCAACGAAGGAACATCTCTCTCAGTTTCACCAGCATCTATGAGACCGACGTAAAGAGGAAACGAGGTGTAATCGAACAGGTGGCGATGACGCTCAGGCCCGCTTCATGGGTGGAGCTGACCACCGTGGTTCTTTACGGTCATACGCGTGCTGAAGAAGCTTGGGTGTTTCCCTACGGCAGCACGCCATCGATCACCGGTACATCCAGCAGTTTGTTTGGCGACAGAGATGTCGATCAGTTGGATTTTGAGCTTCGAGGTATCGTGACGTTCACCCGCAACCTCTCACTCCAGTTTTTTTCCCAGGTGTTCTTCGCCCGGGGCAGGTATGTGAACTTCCGGCGCCTCGTGAGCAGCACGGACCTGGTGACGTACACCCCGCCCGCCACGTTCATTGGTGCCGACTTCAACGAAGTCACCTTTAACACGAATGTGCTTCTCCGATGGGAGTATCTTCCCGGGAGTACACTCTACCTTGTCTGGACGCAAGGGCGGTTTGACGATAGCGGGAATTACGCAACGGGATTCGGGCGACGGTTTAGCGACACGTTCGCACTTCCACACGAAGATGTTATCCTACTCAAGGCGAGTTATCTCCTTCCGCTGTAGGCAGGGTCTTCAGTCAATGCCTTGTCAAACCAACCCAGAATACGCCCGTAGTACTCCTTCCCGCCCACCTCTGCCATATCATCGTGTTTGGCTCCGGGGATGAGCCACAGGTCCTTCGGCTTGTCCGTGTTGTGAAAGACCTTTTCCGAGTAAGTGTATTTGATCAGGTTATCGGCCGTGCCATGGAGGATGAAGATTGGAATGTGAACATCCCGGACCGCGTCCAGCGGCGAGACAGCGTTGGCTTTGAAGTGGGCAATGTGTTCTGAGCGTTTGATCACAATGTTGCGGAGATAGTGCCAGGGGAGCCGGATCATGCGCTTCTGGTAGTCATCGAAGACCGTCCTGAGCGTTGCAAAGCCGCTTTCGGCCACGACTGCTTGTACGCGCTTGTCGACGGCGGCAACCTGGATCGCCACCGCCGCACCCATCGAGGTTCCAAAGAGTCCGACTTTGCCGACGCGGATGTCGTCTCTGGTTTCGAGATAATTGATGATCGTGGATGTGTCGTGCTTCTCGTAGAATCCGTACGTGCAGTAGGTCCCGCCACTATCGCCATGCCGGCGGGAGTCGTAGAGAAAAACGTGGTATCCGTGGTCGTGCAACACCTTTGCCATTGGGAGGCCGACAATCTTACACTCACTCACGCCATGGAGGTAGAGAATGGTTCCTTTTGCTTTTCCGGCAGCTTTGATGAACCAGCAACTCAATGCAATTCCCTCGGAGGTTTTCAGGATCAGCTCCTCGAACGGGAGATTCAAGTCGGAAGGATGGAGGATGTTTGTGTACTTCCGGTAGTAGTCCACCGTGCGGCGATGAGGTTGAAGCAGCATCACCGGACCAATCACAAACAGGATCATAGACACGAACACCATGAACAAAACGACGAAGAGAACAAGCAGGAGAAGGATGCTCATGCAACGTCAGACGAGAATGGACGATGAATAGTCCACACCGCGTCGGGTGGGATTTCTGAAGGAGGCGATGTACTGGTGCGTCATAAGATTGATCAAATATAACCACCATCCTTGAGGGAAGCAACCGGTTGTTTTGCATCTCCAGGGCCTTCTTTGTATCTTTTTCCGTCAACGAATGAGGAATGAAACAACCAACTCGCATAGCAATAGTTCATGAGTGGTTCACGTCCATGCGTGGAGGTGAAAAATGTGTCGAGGCACTGTGCGAACTATTCCCGCAGGCCACTCTTTTTGCGCTGGTTCATGTCAAGGGTTCGGTTTCTGCAACATTGGAAGGCATGCCGATCCGGACATCATTCATTCAACGGCTTCCGTCCGCCGGACGGAATTACCGGCGTTATCTTCCTCTCTTTCCCTCCGCTGTCGAGCGGTTTAATCTGTCGGAGTTCGATCTTGTTATCAGCTCCAGTCACGCGGTCGCGAAGGGAGTTCGGACGCCATCACATGCGCTCCACATCTGTTACTGCTACACACCCATGAGATACATCTGGGGGTTGTACGATGACTACTTTGGAAAAGAGAGAGCGGGCCTTTCCACCCGGGCCGGGATGTGGCTCTTCCGGAATTACCTGAGACGCTGGGATGTTCGGGCAGCCGAAAACCCGCATTACCTTGTGGCGATCTCGGAGAACGTCCGTCAACGGATTAAGAAGATCTATAATCGTAATGCTGACGTTATATATCCACCTGTGGACACATCGTTCTTCCGGCTTTCCATGCGGGATGACGGCTACTACTTGATCGTCAGTGCGCTGGTGCCATACAAGCGAGTCGATCTTGCCATTCGGGTTTTCAACAAGCTTCGGGAAAAACTGGTGGTCGTTGGTGACGGCCCGGAATTGGGGAGACTCAAGAATCTGGCAGGCCCAACGGTGGAGCTGGTTGGCTGGCAAAGCGATGAACGCGTGAGAGAATACTATGCCGGATGCCATGCCTTGGTTTTTCCCGGGGAAGAGGACTTCGGCATTGTTCCAGTGGAGGCAATGGCGTGCGGAAAACCGGTGATTGCTTTAGCGCGTGGGGGGGCTGTCGAGACTGTCTTGAATACACCCGCTCTAAAGACCGGCGTGTTGTTTGAGGAACAGACCGAAGACGCACTGATTGCTGCGGTTCGACGTATGAAGGAGGAGACGTTTCACCCCGAAGTGTTGCGGTCGTTTGCCATGACGTTTGATCGTGACGTGTTCAAACGCCGGATGCGCGACTACATCGGGAGGCGCTGGCTCGAGTTTAGCACAAGAATCCCCCAAGCCAAGATTTAGAAAGAGCTTACAGAAATCCTTCGTTGACATTCCCCCCCCTTTTTTGTATATTTCCACTCCAAAATTTACACTGGAAGAGATGCCTTCTCGGGAAACCCGGCGCCGCTCGCGGCCCGGGATGTATGAAATCGTCATTGTACCTGTTGGCGAAGTTGGAAAGACAAGGCGGTTCCGTTACAGTGCGCTCAGGCTGTGGCTGGTGGGTGGTGGGGTGTTCCTTCTCATCTTTGTTTTCGTTCTCGTACTATTGATGTACACACCCGTGGCCATGTATATTCCCATCCGGAATCCGGAGCTTGAGCAAAAGTACGGTCGGCAGATCGCGGAAACCCAGGATCGGGTCAATTCTCTTGCTGAAGATGTGTTAATCCTCCGTGATTACAATACCCAGCTTCGGAAGGCGCTAGGTGAAAGGGGAACAAAGGGCACGGTCGCTAGTGGTACGTTAAGTGCCTACCTGACTGAAGGGCAAGCAACTTCTGGCGCACAAATCGACACCGGTGGGGTCTTCGTCAGTGAGCCACCAGAGGTGCAGGAGTTTGGTGACTATGAGCTTTCCGGTTCCGGATTCAATGCGGTGGTGACCTCTAATGCCGGGTTCCGCGCAGCCTTCCCGCTGCTGTCGCCCACAGAGGGTTTCGTCACGCAGGGGTTTGATCCATCCCGCAAGCACGTCGGCATCGACTATGCAACAAAAACGGGGACGCCCGTCTACGCCGGCACCGATGGCTACATTGTGTTCTCAAACTGGTCGTACGATGATGGCAACATGATCATCATCGCGCACGGGGGAGGGTACCTGACCGTCTACAAGCATAACCAGGTGCTGCTCAAGAGCTCGAATACGTTCGTCAAGAGGGGGGAACTGATCGCACTCAGCGGTTCCACGGGCAAAACTAGTCTGGGTCCACATCTTCATTTCGAAGTGTGGAAGGATGGCGTGCCGCAGGACCCGAACGAGTTCCTCCTGACACCTTACACGATTCAGTAAAAGAGAGGATGCCGTGGCCGACAAACGACAAGGAAGTGAAGAGTTGAGTCTCGTTGGTGCCGGTACAACGATTGAAGGAAAGATCTCGACGGAAGGAAGTATCCGGATTGACGGGAAGCTCATCGGAGAGGTGAGGGCAAAGGCAAACGCCGCGATTGGATCGGCGGGGAATGTAGAAGGAAGCGTGACGGCGAAGAACATATCGGTCTCAGGACGTGTAAAAGGAACAGTGACCGCCTCAGAAAAGTTGATTCTCGAATCGAAGTCGGTAATGCAAGGCGACGTCCGGGCAGCGCGGCTGGTGATCGATGAGGGGGCGATGTTCGATGGCCGTTGTTCCATGAGCGGACATCCCACCACGGCTACTCCTCCGGCACACCACGAATGATCTTATGGCTCCACCTGGAAAGAAATCCGGACAGCAACGTTCGGGATCAGGCTGGAGCACCGAATTTGGACCCTTCCTGACGTTGGGCCTGCAGTTGGCGCTTGCGGTTGGTGCGTTCGCGGCACTGGGCTGGTGGCTCGATACAAAATGGGGGACCACCCCATGGCTGCTGCTGACAGGAGTGATTCTCGGTGCGGTGGGGGGTGGAATCAGTTTCATCAAAGCTGCAATGGCGCTTGGCAAAAAACAAGATAGCAAAAGGCATAGGCAGTCAGAGCGTGAAGATTGACAGGGGTTTTCCGGTGCAGGTGGCGACGGCACTCGGGGTAGGCGGAGGGATTGCAGCATACCCGCTTTCCCGATATGGATCTGCAGAGATCATTGAGGCGGCCATTGTGGGGGCGTTGCTCAGCACGGCAAATGTCCTGCTGGGATATCTTGCCATTGAGTTCTCGTTTGAGAAATCGTACACAACCTTCCTGAAAGCGGTGCTCGGAGGAATGGGCATTCGCATGCTCGGTATGCTCGGCATGCTGGTTATGTTGATCAAAGTATTCGGATTTCATGCCACCGCGCTTGTCATCTCACTGCTCGGATTTTACGTTATCTTCCTTATCCTGGAAATCTTGTTCATCCAGAAGAAGGTCATCCTTAAGAATCAGGGATAATCATTGTTCGCCATACTGACATCCGATAGTCTTCAGACCAGCCACGCTGCGATGGACACGTTGCATGCAGGTGCATCACAGGGCGGTGAGCACGGGGGAAACATGTTCACCCAACTATTGCATCACGTGCAGGACGCACATGAGTTGGAGCTTCCCTTCCTCGGGCATGTGGAACTTCCTCGTTTCCCCCCGGTTGAGATTGCCGGCGTCATGGTGGATTTCTCGATCACGAAACATGTGGTGTTCCTTTGGGTTGCCGCGCTGATTCTATGCATTGTTGCTATTACCGCTGCCCGGCGTAACATGAAGCAATCGGTTCCGACTGGTTTCGGCAACCTGATGGAAGTGTTCATCGAATTCATCAGGGACGAAGTGGTGGTCCCGAACATGGGTCCAAAAGGTATCAAGTATATGCCCTACCTGCTCACCACATTCTTCTTCATCCTCATAATGAACCTCCTCGGTCTGATTCCGTATGGAGCATCTGCAACAGGGAACGTAAGTGTGACTGCTGGGCTCGCCACCATAGCGTTCTTCATGATTCAGGCGTCGGCGATCAAGGCTCAGGGTCTCGGCCATTATCTTGCCCATCTGACGGGGGGCGTTCATTGGGCGCTGTGGCCGATCATGATTCCCATCGAGATCCTCGGTCTCTTCACCAAGCCCTTTGCGCTCTGCATTCGTCTCTTTGCAAACATGATGGGTGGCCACATTGTGATTGTCTCTCTCATAGGGTTGATCTTCATCTTCAAGTCCTATATTATCGCCATCGGTCCGCTGGGATTTGTTCTGGGAATCAACTTCCTG
>JAERML010000264.1 GCA_016844425.1 Bacteroidota bacterium | reverse complement strand
GGTGGGTTGATCGTTTTTGAATATCATTCAAGTCCAACGGACCCATTCCCGAAACGTCCTGTAATTGTGAACATGTACACCGAACCCGAGTATCGCCTAAGAGGAATTGCTAAGGAGCTAATGGAAATAATGGTTGATTGGTGTCGGAACGAGGGCTTCGGCTCGGTCCTCTTGCACACAAGCGAGGATGGACGACGGTTGTATGAATCACTCGGCTTTAAACCGACAAATGAGATGCGGTTGATGTTGCGATAAAAGGTGGTCAACAAGCAGAAGGTAACAATCGTAGAATTCCACGCCGCACTCATTTGATGGAAAAGCGTGGAGTGCGGCACGGCCCCGACCAACAGAGTCGGGGCAAGCTGTGGCCACTGAACGTTATGTGCAATTGCCCGTCGCTGCAAAGAAAGGAGGTGAAACCCAGCAACGCTCGACAGGTGCCTTTAACCGAAGTATTCACTTATTTCAAACACTCACAAATAGAAAGGAATAAACTGTTATGCAATCAATAGCAAAACGAACAACACTTCTTGTTGCGACTGCATTCGTCCTGCTGACAAGTGCGACATCAGTCATTGCTCAAGAGAAGAAAGAAAAGCCCCTCTACGATCGACTCGGTGGCGTGTACGCCATTGCGTCTGTTGTAGACGACTTTATCGAGCGTCTATTGGTGAACGATATCCTTAATGCCAATCCGGCAATCAAGGAGGCGCGAGATCGCGTCCCGAAGGCCGGACTCAAGTATCGTGTGACGGAATTGGTGTGCCAGGTGACCGACGGTCCGCAGAAGTATACGGGCCGTTCAATGAAAGATTCACACAAACATCTCAACATCACAGAGAAGGAGTGGGATGCGATGGTGGCAGACTTCAAGGTAACGCTGAACAAGTTTAAAGTTCCAACAAAGGAACAAGAGGAACTGATTGGAATCGTCGCGACCACAAAGGCAGATATCGTGATGGCTCCAAAGGCGGGGAAGAAATAGAGGGTACGGATTCCACCAATACGCGGCTGACGGGCAACTGCAACTAACACGCCGCTACATCGCCGCTCGCTCGTTGGGTAAGGTCTCGACAAGTTGTGCTCGCTCACCCCGCACGTCGTTCATAAGTGTTGGTCGTGCGGGGTGCGTGTAACGGCGAGACGTTATGCGACCATCTTGAAGATTGAGTCTACCTGCTGGAAGGTGGTTTCATGCCATACATCCACTACGGACAAATCGGGGACATCTGGAAGCATCTTCCTCTTTGCAGTATCTTGCGAATTGAAGAGCCAACTCATTACATCGAATCAAATTCCGCATTCGCAAGGTATCAGCTTGAGAAATCCCCTGAACAACAGTACGGCATCCATACCTTTTGGGAGAGGCGCAAAGCCCATCCCGCACTCAGAGAGTCCGCATACGTTTCAACGCTCCTTTCTGCAAATCCTTCCGGAGAGCTCAATACGTATTTGGGATCGCCAGCGCTGGCTTTCGAAATACTAAAGGCACACCAGACCAACTACACATTCTTTGATCTTGAAAAAGAAGCGCTGGATTCCATACAGGAGTATTTCGACGACAAAAGAATACCCGGAAGTCTGACACTCCGGAAAGAAGATTCTCGCAAGGGAATCAAAACAGCGCTCAAGGATCTGGACAAAGACGCTTTCATTTTCTTCGATCCATATGATCCCTTTGATCCGGACGAGTTTCAGATTTCTCTCTTTGACCACTTCATTGATGCTTTGAAGTCCGGACACAGAACCTTGATGTGGTATGGCTATGCATCCCGAGAAGGCAAAGTTGAATGTCTCGACAAAGTCCGCGCTTCGTTTATCAGGCACTCGGTTGACAAAACGAATCATACTATAGAAGCTGTTTCCATTGACCTGAAAATAATTGATCAACCAAACGTGAAGGTAAATCCCGGAGTTCTTGGCTGCGGCCTGATTGCAGCAAACTTGTGTGCTGAATCGTTTCAGGCTCTAAAGTCGGAAAGCAAAGCATTGGAACAAATTTACCGGGGTGCAAAACTGTTTGATACTGTCTCAGGAGAGATACGGGCTGTTGTTGAGCAACTGTACTAGCAGGGTGCTGAAAAACAAAGTGTAACAACAGAACTCATCCCCCGGCCCCTTCTCTTACAAAAGAGAAGGGGTGATTTCAGCGCAGATTCAACTAAGTCCCTCTCTTCATCAAGAGAGGGATTTAGGGTGAGTTCGATGTCTACAGACTTTTTCAGCAGCCTATTAGGAGCATTCACATGTACGAACCGCGCCACCAAAAACCCATACCACGGCGTCATTTTGTTCGTCGCCTGATCATGCATCTTATCGGTTCTCTGGCATTGATTGTCGTTTCCCTATTCATTGGAATGCTTGGCTATCACTACTACGAGGAATTGCCCTGGCGTGATGCATTCCTCAATGCTGCCATGTTGCTTGGCGGTATGGGGCCCGTTGAATCTCCACGAACAGATGGCGGGAAGCTATTTGCGGGACTCTATGCCCTGTATGCCGGTTTGGTTTTTCTCATAGCAGCAGGTCTTATCGTTGCACCAGCATTGCACCGGATGTTGCATCTCTTTCATTGGGAAGACAGAAGGAACGGCTAGTTCCATGTCCTGTCCTGTGATTATCCGGGGGTACTGCCGTAGCTGTTTCATGCCCATCGCTCATGGCAACATACTCGTCTACAATTCAGATTGAGACCCGGGGCCACAACGACGTCCACGACCTGACGAACAGAGCGGAGGAGGCCCTCCGGCGTTCAGGCGTACAGGAAGGTGTGATGCTGGTATTCACGCCGGCGATAGAGTTCGAGTCCGGGGCAGTTGATGATCTGAAAAAGGCGATCGAGCGTCTCGTACCCGAGAAGCAACACTATGCTCACGACGCCAGGTGGGGCGACGGAAATGGTTTCTCCCACGTCCGTGCAGCGCTGCTTGGTCCCTCCCTCTCCGTTCCGGTCACGCACGGACGCTTGCTCCTTGGAACGTGGCAGCAAATCGTTCTCATCGATTTCGACAATCGACCCAGAAGTAGGGATGTTGTTTTTACGGTTACTGGTGATTGACGAAAGGTAGGTCATTTTTTCACTTGACAAACTAGCGGGAACGGCTTATATTCAGATAAAATAGTCTTAATATCATGAGTCTGATTTTCAGCCGTCAATGTGAGTACGCCCTCCAAGCCGTATTATACCTGGCATTGAAGCCAGTGGGTCAGATGACGTCAATCAAAGAAATGACTGACAAGCTCGACATCCCCTATCACTTTCTTGCAAAGATCCTTCAGGACCTGTCGCGGAAAGGCCTTCTCGCGTCGTTGAAGGGCCCGACAGGTGGTTTTGGCCTGGGGATTCCTGCGAAAAACATCACTCTGTTTCACATTGTGGAAGCGATTGACGGTGTGGAATTCACAAAAAGTTGTCTTCTCGGGTTTCCCGAGTGCTCCGGAAGAAACCCCTGTGCTGTGCATGATAAGTGGGCTGTCCTCAGGGACGGCGTGTATGATATGCTTGTCAGCAAGAACATCGCCGAAATGGCAAAGGACATGAGGAAGTCCGAGTACAGAGCTGTAACCGGCTAAAAAAATTTGGATGTATTTAAGACTAAACAGTCCGAATTGGCACCGATGTTGAGTCCATGTCACCCAGCCCCCGGCGGATACCCGAATTACGGCAGAAATGGATGATCTGAACCAGGGGTGTGAAACGAGTTCTCAGAATTGAAAAATGAGCCTGACGCCCTCTATGCATAGCCCGATCTCCTTTGACGAAACGACTCTCGACCCGGAGAAGATTGTATCGTATCGGGTGAGCACCTCTGAACTTGCTGAACGAGGCAAGGTCGCAGCGTCGGGGAGGAGCGTCAAGAAGATCCCCCCTGGCCTCAGGAAACCACGGATCAATTTCTCGCTCGAGTCGGTGTGGTACAAACGGTTCGTCTGGCGGTTGAAAGAGGACTCCCAGTTCCTTCGCTCCACAATTCAGATTGCCTTTGTTCTCCTCTGCATCTGGATCGGTATCGAGTTCTATCTCTTCATGCAGTGGGGAACGTCCGGAGGACAGGGGTCGTTCGTTTCCCGTCCACCGGGTGCGGAGGGCTTCCTCCCCATCAGTGCGTTGATGAGCCTGAAGTACTGGGTTCAGACGGGAATCATCAACACCATCCATCCCGCTGCGATCTTCATCCTGCTCGCCATCGTGGGCGTCAGTATCGCTCTCAAGAAATCCTTCTGCAGTTGGCTCTGTCCGATCGGAACCTTGAGCGAGTCACTCTGGATGCTCGGGCAGAGGTTGTTCAAGCGCAACCTCACCACCCCTCGTTGGCTGGACTACCCGTTGCGGTCACTGAAGTACCTATTGTTGTTTTTCTTCGTCTCCTCCATCTGGCAGATGGACATTCCCTCGATGGCACAATTCATCCATAGCCCGTACAACAAAGTCGCCGACATCAAGATGTACCTGTTCTTCGCGGACATCTCCACATTCGCTCTCTGGACAATTATCATCCTGATGGTTCTTTCCGTCGTAGTAAAAAACTTCTGGTGCAGGTTCCTGTGTCCGTACGGCGCGCTGCTCGGCATTCTCGGGTGGTTGAGTCCCATGAAGGTCACGCGGACCAAATCCACCTGCACTGACTGTGCTCTCTGTACGAAAGCATGC
>JAERML010000263.1 GCA_016844425.1 Bacteroidota bacterium | reverse complement strand
CGTGATCAAAGAGTTCTCCACCACTTCCGATAGAATGTATGTTGTCGATCTTGTTGGCGGTCCTCAACAGGTCCGCGTGTTCGACCTCGACGGAAGTTCAAGGGGGATGGTGCCAATGAAGCGGGTGGCATCGGTTGGTCAGGTTGTTACCCTGAGCAACGGTGAAGTGTTGTACTCGATGCAGACGTACACGGAGCCCCTTGAATACTTCCGCTTCAATCCGATGACGGGGAGATCGTCGAAGGCAGGCCTGGTTGCGACATCATCGCAGCCCGATTTTTCAGACACGGAAGTGAAGCGCGAGTTTGCAGTCTCGAAAGACGGAACGAGAGTACCGTTGAACATTGTGCGCCGGAAGGGGACGGTTATGGATGGAAAGAACCCGGTGCTGCTGTACGGCTACGGAGGTTACAGTATCAGCCTCACGCCCGAGGCGCGATACTGGTTACGCATGTGGATTGACCAGGGAGGCGTCTACGCCGAAGCAACTCTCCGCGGCGGTGGGGAATTCGGCGAGGAGTGGCACCGCTCCGGAAACCTGACGCGCAAGCAGAATGTATTCGATGATTTTGCTGCGTGTGCACAGTGGCTCATCGACCACAACTACACGAATCCATCGAAGCTAGCGATCATGGGGGCAAGCAACGGCGGGCTGCTGATGGGCGCAGAGTTGACGCAGCATCCTGAAATGTTCCGGGCCGTCGTCAGTCGCGTCGGGATCTACGACATGTTGCGCGTGGAGCTGAGTCCGAACGGTTCATTCAACACAACGGAGTTCGGGTCGGTGAAAGATCCTGAGCAGTTCAAGGCTCTGTATTCCTATTCACCGTATCATCATGTGAAGGACGGAACGAAATACCCCGCCGTGTTGATGCCAACAGGCGATCAGGACGGTCGTGTCGATCCCATGCAGTCCCGGAAGATGGTTGGACGATTACAGGCAGCGACGAGATCGGGTTATCCTGTGCTACTTCGTACCACGGCCCACGCCGGACACGGCATGGGGACGTCAAAGGAGGAGTTTCTCGCCGAGCAAACAGACATCTTTGTGTTTTTGCTGGATCAACTGGGGATGACGTTCAAGCCCGAGGTGCCGTAAGGTGTTACTCACTCCGTCGCCTTCGCCGGCAGCGGCTGTGTCGCGAAGAACACCTGACACACGCGGCCAAGCGCCCGTCGAGCCCTTCCATGAGCTGAAGTACGCGAGCCACTTCAAAGAACATTCTCAGGCCGGCATGGTGATGGTGAATCTTCCGACTGCTGGAGTGGATTACCACGTTCCGTTCGGCGGACTGAAGGGTTCGAGCTATGGCAGTCGTGAGCAGGGAACGTATGCGAAGGAGTTTCATACCGTAGTAAAGACTTGTTATGTGAATCCATAATTGGTGGCAGCTATGAAAACGCACTCCACCCTTCTCTTCATTGTGCTGGGTGTTTCCACCGCACTTACACAGAATCTTGGTCAGACATTCCAGATAGCACCTTATGTTGGTTTGTATGACTACACCTGGAAAGAATTCGATGACAATGGATCTGAAGCTCTCAAGGAGAGTGGGTCGAGATTTTCGTTCGGCGCTGTGCCACGTTACTCATTCTTAAGAGCGAAGGACTTGTACGCCGAGATGGATCTCCAATTCACGTCTGGCACGGTGGAGTATACGGGCTTCGTGATGGACCTTCAAACGGGAGCCCGGACGCCCTTTACTACAAAAACAGCGTACTTCAACTTCGAGGTGACAGCAAGCGCCGGTTACATTGTCGAGCTTACCAAGTCTTTTCAGCTCACGCCAGTTGCCGGATTTGGGTTTGAGCTCTGGAACAGAGATATCGCCAACGGTGGTCCGAATGGATACGATGAGAAATACTCAGTCGCTCTTGCGAACATTGGCGTCAACGGAACATACATCCTGAACCACAACATCCAGGTGTATTCCGGAATCCTACTCAAGTTCCCGCTCTCCATTTCCGAATCGATCGACCGCCTCCCACGGGTTGGAACTCAGGTCTCCGATATCAACCTCAGTCCGGGCAGTAACCCAAGATTCGCAATTCAAGTGGGAGGAAGTGTGTACCAGGTTTTCGCCGTCCTGTACTTCGAAACGTGGACGCTGTCAAAGTCACCCGACGTCAAAGGACTACACCAGCCCGAATCGACGCGAAAGTTCTTCGGCTTGAAGGTCGGGTACACCATTGAAGTAATCTAAGATGAAGAAAGAAAATGCAGTGGAGTTTTATACGACGGTGAAGACGACGTATAATTCTCCTTGAACGAACACAGGTAGGTCAGACATTCCTGTCTGACCACTATGAAACAACGTGGACAGGCAGGAATGCCTGTCCCACCAGATTGTTTAACTATGGCAACCCACACCTTCTCCTGCATAGACTCTCACACCTGCGGCAACCCTGTTCGGGTTGTGAAGGAAGGCGGCCCGAAGCTCGAAGGCCGAACCATGAGCGAACGGCGGCAGCATTTCCTTGCAGAGTATGATTGGATCCGCACGGGACTCATGTTCGAGCCGCGTGGTCATGATATGATGTCGGGCAGTATCCTCTATCCTCCAACGCAGGAAGACACAGACATCGGCATTCTCTTCATCGAGACGAGTGGATGTTTGCCAATGTGTGGTCACGGAACGATTGGAACAGTCACCGTGATGATTGAGCATGGACTGGTGAAGCCGAAGACGCCCGGCAAACTACGTCTCGAAGTCCCCGCAGGCATCGTCGAAGCGCATTACACGATGGACGGTCCGCATGTCGAGTCGGTGAGGATTGTGAATGTGCCGGCGTATCTTCACTCTACTGGACTGAAAGTCGATTGCCCCGGCTACGGCACGCTCACTGCCGACGTTGCGTACGGTGGAAACTATTACGCGATCATCGATCCGCAAGGGGACTTCAGAAGTCTTGATGGGTTGAGTGCCGGAGACATTGTCCGCCTCAGTCCGACCATACGGCAGAGAATGAATGAGCAATACACGTTCATCCATCCCGGCGACAAAACTATTGCGG
>JAERML010000262.1 GCA_016844425.1 Bacteroidota bacterium | reverse complement strand
TGTTCAGGCTTTGCTTCCACTTCACTTTGTCCACTACGACGGGGTCTGGCATCTGAATGTCAGGATCCAGGTCGCCGATCGGATGCATCTTCGTATGCTCAAAGTCAAAGCCGTGGATTCGCTTCGAGAAAAAATACACCATCGTTTCACGCCGCAGTTCCCCGTCGGTGATGATATCGACCCCGGCCATTTCCTGGTCTTTGATGGCCGATTTGACGGCATTGTCGTGCGCTTCTTCGACGGCCTCAGGAGAGAGCAGCCCTTGTACCCCGAGACGACGCGCTTCGTCTAACCATTTGGGGAACGAGTAGCTGCCGATAACGGTCGTGGGTAAGAGGGGAGGTTTTTGAGGGTTCAAATGGTGGTCCTTCGTGTGTAGGAGTCTTTTTCTTGACGGATAATAGCGTTCTTTTAAAATCACTGCGAGGCCTGGCCATTCCAACAGGACCTCTCCAATGGCAGCGATACCGTCATCGAGATGGAATCGGGACGCTTGCCTCCGGATGAACCCCTTGACCTCCTGGGAAAACCTAAAGGCAGGGTTCCGCCCATGTTCGTTCTTTAGCCATTTACATCCAGTGTTGTCAGGAGCCAACACCACCTTCAGAAAACAAGACGGTCAGGGCGAAAACCACCGCCCTGACCGTTGGTTGGAAGTCCAGTCGGGATAAAAGCCTTCCGCTTACTTCATCGAAAACTGTAACGTAATACGGTGAACGTCGGAAAAGGAAGTGAATGCCGTGTACGAATAATCGACCGTGAGCATATAATCCGACATAGGAGTGCGTACGCCGGCACCCAACGAACCCTTTTCCAAGCTCGTCCGGATTCCCTGTCGCTGTGATGTTCCCTCATCAATAGCATCACCTTTCAGCCCTAAATCGCTGTAGTTGAGCTTCCATCCAGCGCGGAGAAATATCGTGTTGTCATAATTGTATTCCAGGCCGGTGTAGTAATACTGCTGACCATCCTGAGGCTTCACCGCGTCTGTTGCAACGGTTATCGCGCTTTCACCGTTGCGGATAGGCGTCAATGACATACCTATGCTGAACGTCAGAGGGATCGGGGAGGCATAGTCATAGAATTTGAGATCGCTTCCCAGGTTGCTGATTCGGGCGCCGATGTTCCAATCGAGAAGGCCGATGTTGTACACCGAGCCCAAGTCAAACGCGATCGCCGTGGCGCTCATGTCGTCAATCTTCTCTTGTATCAATTTTGCCGACGCACCGAGCACAAGGCGATCGATAACGTACTCCGAGTATGTCACCTGGGCAACCAGGTCCAAGTAATCATACGTGTCTGAACTCTGCTGGTCGATCTGAAGTGCTTGGAGATCCGGATTTAACGGGTACACATCACGGTCAGCCGGGATGCCACTGATGCCAAAGGTCATAACACCGACACCGATCGTGCCGATACCTTCCAATTTGAGGCTAGCGGCAAAAGCGTTCTGTGTAATACCTCCAATCCAGGAGTTATATGTAAATGATGCTTGGGCGCTCTCATCACGTAGCGCAACGCCAGCAGGGTTCCAGAACATATTCGTCACGTCTCCATTGAAGGACGTGACGGCTGAACCCATGCCGACCTGCCGTGCCCCCACACCGACCTTCAGAAACGCGGCGCTGTTAATTCCAGCTTTGCGCGCTTGGCCGGTCACAATCGCCGTGGCAAAAAACACGAGGACCAAAGCCAAAATAGGTATCATAAAAGAGATCTTTTTCATAGATCTTGCCCTCATTGTTATTTGGTTATCGTAATATCGAGAATTGACCAATCTTCGAGCCACCGGTTGGCGACTCGACGATATAGAGGTACAGTCCGCTGGCGACTTCAAGGCCATCCTTGGAGAACATATCCCAAAAAAAGCTTCCCTTGTTCGCATCGGCGGAAGTGAAGTTGATCACATCGATAATCTGACCGGCAACATCCGTAATGGTGATCGTGCACTGCGGCGGCAGATTATAGAACAAGAGCTTGTGATCATAGACGTTTGACCTGTTGTCGTGAAGTGCAGCTTTCTTGTACGGGTTCGGACGGACTCCGACGTTGGAGACATTGCCGGCCGAAGCGAGAGCCGAAAACACAGTCTGCACTGCACCGGCGTTCTTCAACCCTTGCGGACTTGCGGCTGCATCGGTTGTCGCGAGCTTTCCAAAGTTGGCGTTATTGAGTGCAAACGGGTATGTGAGCGCCCACAATCCCGTAGCGCCATTTCTATTTGTCGAGTGAGTCTCGATACGGTTTGTCGTCTCGCCGTCGGGACCCGTGTAGGTACCTTCCTTGTACGCGGCAACATAATACCAGTACGAGAACCCGAGGACTACGTCCTGGTCCACGTATTTGTAGTTGTAACCGGTCGTCGTCGAAGCTGGGTAACCGAGAAGAGAAGCTTTCGGAACAACCGCTACCAACTCCCAGGTGCCCCATGTATCGGGCTGGTATGATCCTTGGGATGCGGTAGCATTCACCTGACCAAAAGCGTCAAACTTCGGGTTCACCGGCTTCTTGACGCTTGCGGGATTCGGGCCGGGGGTCATGTTTTCCTGATACCGGTCCACCACGCGCATTCCCTCGTCCAGGAAGTACTTCTTCTTGTACTGAGAGGATTTATAGATCTTGTATCCGGCAAATTCTGCATCACTCTCCGCTCGGTTGTCCCACTCCACGTTCACCGTTTTGGCCAGTGTGTTGGAGACCTTCATATCAGGCAGAGGCGGAAGAACCGGAATGGTGTAGTTCTGCGAATATGCCCAGCGCGCCGCGCGGACAGCCTTCTGGATACCTTCGAGGCGATACCCTGCAACGGTCGCCATCACGATCGTCATGGTCTCACCAGAGGCAAGGCTGAAGGGGCCAACACCGGCAAACTGATCACCGTTGAAGTTCTCCGTGTTGCTCGCCCCCTTGGTCCATTTCCCCCACCCGTTCGGGTAATTCGTCGAAGCGTCTGCTGTGCCATCCTCGTACGACGGTTGGTCGAAAACGTTCGTGCTCTTGAAGTCTCCATCCGGTCG
>JAERML010000261.1 GCA_016844425.1 Bacteroidota bacterium | reverse complement strand
CCCGTGCGGACAGGAAACAGTCCGGAAATCATGAACATTATCCTCTCGTTTGACTGAGGCTTTACGGCTGCAGCCGCTGCATCAACCAGCTTCCATCACTGCGACGCTGATACACAATCCGGTCATTGAGCCGAGCGAACCGCTGCTGCCAGAACTCGATCCTGACAGGGTATACCCTGTAACCTCCCCAGTGCGGCGGGCGCGCAATTGTCTTTCCTTCGTACTCCTTTTTCAACTCTTCAAACCTCCTGTCCAGTACCTCCCTGCTTTCCACAACTTCACTTTGCGATGACGTCAGCGAACTGAGCTGTCCATCCCGCGGCCGCGTGGCAAAGTATTCGTCGGACTCGTACGGGCTCAGCTTTGTAACATTCCCCTCCACACGGACCGACCTGTTCATTTCTTCCCAGAAAAAGACGAGCGCTGCAACCGGATTGGCTGAAAGTTCTTTTCCCTTGCGACTGTCGTAGTTTGTGTAAAACACAAAGCCCCGCTCATCCACAAGCTTCAACAGCACAACCCTTGCTGATGGGCGTCCATCCGCACTTGCAGTCGCGAGGGTCATGGCTTCCGGTTGTGTTATCCCTGCCTTTTCTGCGTCGTCAAACCAGTGTTGAAATTGCACAATGGGATCGGCATGCATGATCCGTTCATCAAGATCGGGATATGTTCTTGTGCTCATGAGTCCTCAGATGGTCGTCTGTTCAACGATTGCGATTGTCCTCAATACCTAATTTCGCGTAGGCTGATTACGGAAGCCAATATTCATCAAGGTCAGGGTCTTCTCGATCCAGCCCCGACGGGACAGCAGTACGCCAACCCCTCCACCCAGAGTGTTTGCGAGAAGGTCCATCAGTGTTGACCAACGGCTGGGGAGAAACGACTGAAGGAGCTCAATCCCCAGGCTGAGAACAAATGCCATGAAGACGGCAGCAACAATTGCGCCTATCGGATTTCGGAAATGGCGACTCAGCATCGCCATCAGCAAGAAGCCGATGGGGACAAAAGCGAGGACGTTCCCGATGAAGTCAATATAGAGGGGAAAAGGAAGCCAGTAGACCTTGGGCGCGAGAAGAACGGACTGCGTATACGGCTCAAATCGCATTGGAATCGTGAGCGTCGCGGGATCACCGGTACCGTGATCGATGACAGTGTTCTCTCCTCTCTTGTCAAATGAATACCGGACAACTGGGCTCGCAATGGCAAGTAGTGAATCGTGATTGCGTAGTGCGGTTTCGGGAACTGCCTGGTTTAGGATTGCCAGGCTGTAGAGTGTTCCACTCCAGGGAAATTTCCCATTTGTGCCGCTGCCAAACACAAGTGGGCTCTCAGCCGTCCAAGAAGAGTTGTCAAAGTCACTCAGTCCGGTGTCTGCCTTTCGTTGACCTCCAATGTATGCGGAGAGTCTTCTTCCGTCGTAGACGACCGCCAGACGCACTTCCTGTGATTGTTCAAAGGGTTTCGGAACGCGGATCCGTGTATTCACCCGATTCAACCCTGTGCGCATTTCAAACACCAGTTGTCCCCAGTACTGACCGACCATGAAATTGAAGCGATCATAGTCGAGGCCGTATGCAACAATCCATGACGCTTCACCTGGATCGTCCGACGAAAAATGGAGAAGAATGGTGAACGTATTCAGGCGAGAGAGCTTCGTTATTGGAACAGGTGTGTACAGTGTCCCCGGTACTGTGATGTGCAGATTTCCTTGCTCGTTCCAGGTCACGCTGTTGTGCTGGAGAAAGTTGAAAGGCCAGAAACAGGCGGTCAGCAGAACGAGAATGTACGCCCAGAGATATGCGGAGGGACGAAGGTTGGGAGACGGAACGGAAAGCCTCATGCATTTTCTGTCTGTTGGTGACGACACAAGATATCGTGAACGCGGATGGATTGCAATCGCAGTTTTGATTATCTTGTCCACCGGTACGTCGCCCCATGAACATTCCGCTCCTCACACTTTCCCTGGTCTGTATCCTGATCGCCGTCCGGCAGGTCGGCTCCATTACGTTTCAGATCTTCCTCAGGTTGCTAGCGTGAAAACACAATTACCATCACTTCTCGACGACGCGCCGCGTGAGGTGCGTTCCGCGTTCAGGGCGCACGCGCTCTTCAAACATCTCAAAGAAGGTGAGCGGCTGACACTTGAAGGCGATTCCTGTCATTACTTTCCCATTGTGCATTCCGGCGTCATCCGGGTGTTTAAGGTGGGACCGAACGGCCAGGAAGTCACTCTCTACCGCATTCAGAAGAACGAAGGCTGTGTCCTCACCATGACGTGCCTTCTTCGGAGTGCCCGATTCCCCGCCTTTGCAGTAGTCGAGCGCGAGTGTTCGGTCTTCCTGATTCCCGCGGGGACATTCCGCGCCTGGGTGATGAAGTTCCCTTTCTGGCGGGACTTCGTATTCTCCTACATGACACGGGTGATCACCAATGTGATCAGTCTGGTGGAAGAGGTGGCATTCAAGAAGATGGATTTGCGCATCATGGAATTGCTCGTCCGCAGAAGCCTGGACGGAGTGCCGGTTATCTCGATCACCCATCAAGAGATTGCCCGCGAGGTGGGAACGGCGAGAGAGGTGGTGAGCCGCATCCTGAAAGGTTTGGAGCGCGAGCACCTCATCCGACTCTCCCGGAACGCGATCGCCGTAACCGATCTTCACCGCCTCCGCACCCGAACGAGGATTTTGTAAGTCTTCCTCTGTAACTAAAGTTACAGACTCTACCGACACTCCTTTGGTATATTGTGTGTGAAGAATCCACACAAACAACGGCGCATCAAACGCCAACCACACGAACGACGGAGGAAGCTATGAAACGGAACGTTGGAACAGCAGACAGGATCATTCGAGCAGTATTGGGAATTGCCACCATTGGAGCGGGAGTGTACTTTGGTTCATGGGCATCAGCCTCTCAGCGGCATGGAGCGCAATCGACATGGACGTAATGCTGTTTCTATTCGGGATGTTCGTGGTAGGAAAGACACTGGACAACCATGGCATGAGGTAACAGGCGGGGCTACTGGTAGAGTGCGCGGCTGAATTCCTTCCGGAATCGCTGCGTCAGCCCGTGTTCTTCGCCCAGAATTTTGAAGATTGCGACACATGCTTTGCGGGCACCATCATCGTCATAGTAGCGGTCATTCCTGATCACCGCGATGAACTTCTCGAGCGCGTCGTCGTAGCTGGCCGCGCGGAGGGACGCAATTGCATCAAGGTAATCCGATCGGACCTCGCCATCGGGTAATGACGAAGCCGGTTTGCCCAGGAGTGTTGCAAATGTCCGGATGGCTTCAGCGATGTCGAAGACGTCGGAGTCCGCCTCAATGGCTCGGACTAACTCGACAGCCTTTTGCTGATCAGTGTAGAGATATGTACGGGCAAGCGTCACCCGTGCGTGGTGATTGCCCGATTCATGCTTTATGATCTCCTCCAGAAGTGTCCGGGCCTGTTTCTCTTTTCCTTCAGCAAGCAGCCGATTCGCTTGCTCAAGTTCCTTTGTGTACCTCGCGGGAAGGTTCTTCTTCAACCATTGACGAACAGCCGGTTCCGGCAGTGCCCCCACAAATTCCGCAGCCACCTTCCTGTCAACGAACAACTTTACATTGGGAATGCTCCGGATGTTGTATTGCGCAGAAACCTCCCGGTGCAGTTCTGTATCC
>JAERML010000260.1 GCA_016844425.1 Bacteroidota bacterium | reverse complement strand
CCTGCCGACCTGCACGGCCGCGCAACTGGCGGTCGATGCGGCGTGCTTCATGTCTCTCCGTACCGATGATGTGGAGGCCGCCTGCCTCGCGCACTCCGGGGCCAAGCTTGATGTCCGTCCCGCGACCAGCCATGTTGGTGGCAATGGTGATCACGCCGGGAAGTCCTGCGTGCGATACGATCTCCGCTTCCCGTTGGTGTTGCTTGGCGTTGAGGACATTGTGAGGGACGTTTTTCCGTTTCAGCATTCGGCTGATCGTTTCCGACACTTCCACACTCGTCGTGCCGACCAGCGCCGGACGGTTCTCCCCGCGCAACTTCTCAATCTCTTCAATCACGGCGTTGTATTTTTCCCGCTTCGTCTTGTACACAACGTCATTAATATCCTCACGGATCATCGGTTTGTTCGTGGGAACGACAACCACATCAAGCTTGTAGATATCGAAGAACTCCCCCGCTTCTGTCTCGGCCGTTCCCGTCATGCCCGCCAGCTTTTTGTAGAGACGGAAATAATTCTGGAGTGTAATCGTTGCAAGGGTTTGCATATCCCGCTCGACCTTGACTCCCTCTTTCGCTTCGATCGCCTGGTGGAGTCCGTCCGAGTACCGGCGTCCGGGAAGCAACCGGCCGGTGAATTCATCCACGATCTGCACCTTCCCATCGTCCGTCACCACGTACTCATCATCCTTCTCGTAGAGGGAGTATGCCCGTAGAAGCTGCGTCACCGTATGGATGCGCTCGCTTCGCTCCGCATAAATACGGGTGGACTCGTCCTTCTTCTGCTGAAGTTGGTCCTTTGTGAGCGACTGGTCTCCTTCCAGGGCGCTGAACTCCGTCCCGAGATCAGGCAGCAAGAAGAAATCCTTGTCACCCACCATCGGTGCAACAAGATCTCTCCCTTTGTCGGTCAGATTGATCTGGTGGTTCTTCTCATCGATGGCGTAGTACAGCTCATCATCGATCTCGTGCATCCGGCGGGACTGGTCGCGCAAATACTCCGATTCCGTCTGTTGGACCAAACGCTTGTGGGATGGCTCGGAAAAGACTTTCAGCAACCGCGGGTGTTTTGGGAGACCGCGCGACGCTCGCAACAGTTGGACACCGGCCTCTTCCTCTTTTCCGTCCGTCAGGTGCTTTTCGGCCTCCGCAACAATTTTTGACACAAACCCCCGCTGCGCGTTGACCAGCCGATCGACGTGCGGCTTCATTTCATCGAACTTGTGGTCTTCGCTCTTCACCGGTCCGCTGATGATCAACGGCGTACGTGCCTCATCGATGAGAACGGAATCCACCTCATCCACAATGGCGTAGTTGTAACCACGGTGGACCAGGTCTTCCTTGTCCACCACCATGTTGTCACGCAGGTAATCAAAGCCGAACTCGTTGTTCGTGCCGTAGGTGATGTCGCACCCGTATTCTTTTCGTCGCTGGAACGAATCCATCGAGTTCTGGATGCAGCCAAGAGTCAGACCGAGGAATTCATACACCTTTCCCATCCACACGCTGTCACGCTTTGCGAGGTAGTCGTTGACGGTCACAATGTGGATTCCTCGACCGGGCAGGGCATTCAGGTATACCGGCATGGTTGCCACAAGGGTTTTTCCCTCACCCGTTGCCATCTCCGCAATTTTCCCCTGATGCAACACCATTCCACCGATCAACTGGACATCGAATGGCACCATATCCCACACTGCTCTGTTGCCGAGGAGGTCAAACGACTGACCCATCAGCCGGCGGCAGGCATCCTTTACGACTCCAAATGCCTCGGGCAGGATTTCGTCGAGGGTCTCTGCAATCGTGTCGTCGAGTTCCTTCTCCAGTTCCTCGATCTCGGCGCCGATCTTCTCCCGTTCCGCGCTGCCAAGATCATCATGAATTTTCCCCTTCGTCGCTGCAAGCCGGACCTCAACATCCTTGGTGGCCTCCTGAATTCGCCGCCGGAACTCAGGAGTCTTCGCTTTCAACTCATCATCCGTCAGGCCTTCGTAGCTCTTGAAATGAGCGTTGATCTCCTCCACCAAAGGCCGAAGAGCCTTGACGTCCTTCTCATGCTTGCTGCCGAACAGCTTCTTGAACACTCCGAGCATCACCACACCAGCGGTTATGAACCCAATAAATTCTGGCTAATATAGCGAGAATCCGCCTGTCAATCAATACACACCATCGGTTCCCTGCTCCATCGGATAGACGAGAGAGAGTTCAAAGCGTTGCATTTGGATTATATTTGATTAACATAACAAGGTACCACTGCACCTTCCCACTTCATCTATCCCAGGAAACGGTCATCCCATGCGTCATCTTCTTCTTACGATTGCTGTCTCATTCGTCGCGGCAGGCTGTGCATCCACATCAAGGATTTCGGAACGTCCATTGACCCCACCGCCTGTCACAGCGTTAAGTATCTCCCCGTATCCCTCACTGAAGATCGGACTTGACGCTCTCGTCCCGGATACTCTCTTTCCCCCCGGTCACATCGGGATCAAGATTGTCTCCCTCTCCAGGAATGAAGTGCTCTACGAGCTGAACTCCCGCGCGCTTTTCACGCCTGCCTCCAACGAGAAACTCTTCACATCGGCCACTGCATTGACAAGATTGGGGAAGGACTACGAACTGGCCACCGTCGTGCGGAGGGATTTGCATGACACTCTCAGGCTGATCGTCAAAGGCTACGGCGATCCCATACTCTCCACTGCCGATCTCGACTCCATTGCCCGGCAGTTGAAGGAAATTCTCCCGACCGGTTGCGAATGGACCCTCGCAGGCGACGTTTCATACTTCGATGATCGGTATTGGGGTGCAGGATGGAATTGGGACTGGGAACCGGACGCGTACGGAATGTTCATCACTCCTCTTTCCGTCAATGGCAACGCTATTGACGTAAAGGTCCGACCGGGCAAGAAGGCAGGTGACACAACTAATGTTCAGATCATTCCGCCAACGAGCTTTGTGTCTCTCGAGAATGTCTCGCAGACCGTTGGTGATACCGTCCTCACACCTTTGGAGATATCCCGGAAATGGAGGG
>JAERML010000051.1 GCA_016844425.1 Bacteroidota bacterium | reverse complement strand
GCGTCCGGAGCGTGTATGTCATTGGTCAGATCACCAAGCGTAGGAAGACGCCCCGTCCGCGCATCTACGACCGCCGTGTCCTGGCGCCTCTGGTCTGGCTGTGGAAGCTGTCTGGTGGACTGTGCGGCAAACGTCTGGCACCCTTTATCCGCACCTGTGTTCCCATACTCGAACGCTTCGAGGAGATCTCCCTGGATGCCGAGACCCGAGGGAAGCTCCTGGCGATCAGCCCTGCAACCATCGACCGTCTGCTGCTCACTGAGCGAAGAAAGTCACGCCTGAAGGGACGTGCGACCACCAAACCCGGTACACTGCTCAAGCATCAGATTCCCATCCGCACCTTTGCCCAGTGGAATGAACAGACCCCAGGTTTCGTGGAAATCGATCTGGTGGCCCATGATGGCGGCTTTCCAGGCTCCGATGTCATCCACACACTCGACCTCACGGACGTGTGCAGTGGCTGGACGGAAACTCGTGCCCTGAGGACCAAGGCTCAACGATGGGTCTTGGAGGCACTCCACGACATCATCCGTGTCCTCCCGTTCCCCCTTAAAGGCATCGACTCCGACAATGGTGGTGAGTTCATTAACGCTGAACTCCTCCGCTTCTGCTCCCAGCGCCACATCACCTTTACGCGCAGTCGCCCGTATCGCAAGAACGATAACTGCTTCGTCGAGCAGAAAAACTACTCCATCGTGCGCACCACCGTCGGCTACTACCGCTATGACTCTGACCACGAACTCGACATTCTCTCCACGCTCTACTCCTCCCTCCGACTGTTCACCAACTTCTTCCAGCCGGTCATGAAACTCCAACATAAAACGCGTTCAGGAAGCAGGGTCAAGAAAACCTACGACGCTCCTCTGACTCCCTATCAACGACTGCTTGCCCACACAGCCGTCTCCGCTGACGACAAAACCCGCATGCAACATCTCTATCACACTCTCAATCCTGCTGAACTTAGACGGACTCTTGCTTCTCTCCAAGAAAAACTCGATACATTAGCCCAGTCCAAACATCATCCACACCGCTCTCAACGTGCCCATGCTTTCAGCGCGATTTCCACGTGAGGCAACCATTCCTATTTCGAGTAGATTTTCTCGTGAGGCAACTTGGCGCTCGTGTGAAAAAGGGCCCTATGCCAGACCAAAACTGAGAGAATCTCAACACTCGATGTGATGCCGGGCGAAGGGATGTCATCTTCCCAGAGGTGTCAATTTCCCTATCTCACATTCCCGGCACCGCCTCGGTACGCAGTAGAACTTGAAGAGTTGCACCGCCCCCTGCTGCTGCAAGGCAGAACCCAGCCTCATCTTCTGTTTCAGGAGTTCAGATTGCAGGGTCCGCTCTATGATGTTGTCTTGCCCCGGGGACAACCAGGCGAGAAATGAGAGGACGGTGCTCCGAACGACAGAGTCTCTGAACACCCGGGCGTAGACCAGAACAATCGGAACAATGGCGTTCACTATGATGTCGTGTAGTCTCGCATCTCCGATTGCGATACCAGCTTTTCCACGGTATTCCTTGAAATGGTAGTGTGATTTCCAGAATCCTTCCGGTTGAATCCTGAACTGGTTACGCAGTATCTGCAAACGCGTGTCATGTGACAGGATCTCCGCCTTCATCGTGCGGATCAGTGTGCGGAAAGAATCCTCGGCGCCCAACGACGGGAGAAGAAAACACATCGACGCTAGTCTCGCAGTGGGAAAGTTGACTGGTCGGAGACGGAAGAACAGCCAATCCCCTTCTTGCAATATCCCTCCTTTGTGTTGCGGACGGAGTTCCCGCCATCGTCTCTTCAACGCAAGAAGATATGCTCTGCTTTCACGATCGGCGAGACCGCGCGAAGATGGGAGAAGGCCACCCGCCCCAAACAAAAGAGCCATCATCGTTTGCGTGTCACGTACATCGTGCTCTTTAAGAAACCTCAACCGCACGGACTGCGCGAGCGAGAGAAACGGCGAGCAGTTCTTTGCGTACCCCATACACTCCATGATGCCTTCATACAGGAGTTGCTCCCAGAGCTGCTTCGATGCATAATCCCTTCTGGTATACTGTTTTTGCGGAACCGGAATCTCATCCGGGTTGCCGTAGTAGCGGGGATAGGGCTCACGAATCACGAGCTTGCTTTCGTCGATCAACTGGGTCAGACGTTCTTCGAGCCTGCGGATTTTCAGCTCAAGACGTTCGTGGGCAAGGTGGTTCAACCATTGGCTGATCACCTCGACTGGAACCGGATCATTGTACAGGTGACACGGTAACGTCCGTCGCCGCTCTTCGCGCTCATCAAGGATGGACTGCATCCATGCGACACGGAGAGTGGCATCGAGGAACGGATGGAGGACAAGGAGAGGAATTGCTCGTCGCGAGGCGGTTTGTGCTGGACGGGTGATCGCGTCGGCGGTCAGAACAACATGAAGGATGACACCATTGTAATGCGGATCAAGATCATGATTGTGGGCTGGCCACTCGGCGGCATCATGGTGCAACTCCACATCGCCCCGCAACGTCACATTGCCGACCCTGATGCACGCATTCAGGAAGTCCGGCCCACCGTCATTGTTGCTCGTTCCCGGGGAAAGAATTCGCACCGGTTTTCCGTCCGCCGTTTGCAGCGAGTCCGTGGTGAATCGTTGTTGCTGCCAGATCTGGCGAAGGAATCGTTCAGGGATATGCGGGGTGCTCATGGTTTATCTCACCCTCTTTTCCGCTGCGAGGTGCGGAATGGTTCAGAAGAACTGTGCGCGGTACCCGTTGATCTCATCCCGCAACTTCATCGCGGCCATCCGTGATGCCTCCGCAAAATCCTCCCCATTGGATGCGTAGATGATACTCCGGCTCGCATTGATGATAGCCATTTCACCACGCACATCGCAGCCATAACGAACCGTCGACTTCACATTGCCCCCCTGTGCACCGACACCGGGGATGAGCGATCCCGGGGATGAGGAGAGGCATTTCGGGAACCAGCTTCCGCACACGCGCCATCTCTGAGGGACGGGTTGCACCTACGACCAGCCCGAGGTTCCTTTTTGTGTTCCACTTTTTGACAGTGGCAATCACACGCTCGTACAGTGGCTTTCCGTTGACGCTCAAGTATTGAAAATCCTTCGCCCCTGGGTTCGATGTCACAGCGAGAACAAAGGCTCCCTTAGCTCTGTTCTCTGCAAATGGACGCACAGCATCTTCGCCCATATATGGGTTGACAGTACACGATGCGAAATTGTAATCATCCATGATCGATCTTGCATAGAGTTCTGCCGAGTTCCCGATATCCCCCCGCTTGGCATCGCCAATTGTCACAACCTCCTCAGGAATGCAGGCAAGGGTCTGTTGAACGGTGCGCCATCCATGCTCACCCAGGGCTTCGTAGAATGCGAGGTTAATCTTGTAGGCACATACAATATCCTTTGTTGCTTCAATGATTCGGCTGTTGAACTCCTGGACCGGGTCTCGGTGGTTGAGCAGAAACTTCGGGATCTTACTGACATCCGTATCAAGGCCGACGCAAAGAAGACTTTTGTGCTCACGCTGAATGGAGCGGATGGCTTGATAGAATGTCATCGGGAAGAGGAGAATATGGAGTTGTAAAACGGTGTCAGTGCGGCGTCCAGTGAGGGTAGATATCCCCTTTCGTGGAGAGTGCGACGTCGGTGCGGTTGTCAAGAGTCAACATATGCAGCCCGCCTCTCCTTGCGTAGATAATGCTCTGCCCTCCATGCGCCCATGCAGGCGTGCGCTCTGCATCTTCGTTCGTTGTCAGTCGGGCAATGTTCTCTCCGCTGACCGTCATTGTATATAGATCCAGATTACCAGCCTGATCAGATGAGAATACCACCTGCCCGTCAGTCTCGATGGATGGGTTCATGGAATTGCAATTGGCCGATGTCAGCACCCGGACAGATTTTTCCGGAACACTGTACGCTGCAATAGCAAGTCGTCCCTTTTCATTCATCGTGAACAGGACGATATTTCCGTCAGGCGTCATCACAGGAGTGTCCTTGACCGACGGATCAGTACTAACGCGTTGAACGTTTTCTCCGTCGGCATCCATGAGATACAGATCGCCGTTCACCGCGTCCCGTGTCGACACGAACAGAATCTTCTCCCCGCCTGCAGCCCAACTCGGGGCTGTATTGGCACCGGGTGGTGTTGTGAGCCGTGTAGGTTGTGATCCATCGGGGAAGACGGTATAGATTTCCCAATTACCATCACGGTCGGAAGCAAAAAGTATCTGCTTGCCGTCCGGTGACCATGATGGCGTGACGTCGTTGGCGGGAGAATTGGTGATGCGACGCTGATTCTCTCCGTTCGCATTCATCACGTATAATTCAAAGTTGCCGTCGCGGTTCGACTGAAACACAATCCTCCCCCCGGATCGATCTCCGCCACATTCTGCAAAAAGAACAACGAGGACGATGGGGAAGAAGATTCGCATGGACATGCGGTCTCCGGGCGGTTGCAGAGATGGAGAGTAGTGCTTGTTGTGCCTCGCGCACGACGTTCGGCGCGGAAAAAGATACGTGAATTCGACGCGACATGCAACCCATGAACAGCGCGAAACTCCGCTTGCACCTCTCTCCCCTTTTCTGTAACTTTTTTTCACGATACCCATCGTCACCCTATGATCGAGGCGCTCTCCCCGTTCGATGCCAAGGAAATCCCGGCCACATAAGGCTGCCGCCCCACCTCCTGTCGACCCCAGCGAACAGAGAAGACTTCAATCACGCGAAGAAGACTCCCGACTGATCGAGTCGGCGTTGAAGGGTGACGACCGTGCCTACAAGAAGCTCATGCGGAAGTATCGTCCTGCCATTTTCAACTTCATTTTCCGGATGGTGCGCGACCGGGAACAAGTGGAAGACCTTACCCAGGAGGCATTCATCAAGGCGTTCAACTCTCTGAAGAACTTCAACGAGGAATTCGCTTTCTCTACATGGCTTTACAAGATCGCCACCAACAACTGTATTGACTACATCCGCAAGCGGAAGCTTCAGGCGTATTCCATAGACAAACCCATTGAATCAAAAGACAGTGATTATACTTTCGAACTTCCGGACGACTCCTATGAAGCGGACAAGGAACTGATCAGCGACCAAAGGACCCACCTCCTTAACGAAGCAATCGCCCATCTTCCAGAGAAGTACAAGAAGGTTATCCACTTGCGGCATGTAGATGAGAAAAGCTACGAAGAGATTGCGGTACTCCTAAAACTCCCAATCGGCACCGTCAAAGCGCACATTTTTCGCGCCCGGGAAATCCTGTACAAGGCTCTGCGGGATAAAATCCGCAACTATTGACCCACACGCACGTAATGAAGTGTGGAGACCATCCACCTATGCGAACACTTTCGATCATAGCGGCTCTTGCAGGACTCATTACCCTCGTTGCTTCAGTGACGCTTTCTCTGCCATTTATGCCCGATCCACCGTCTAAAGAGATCGGCAGAACCACAGAGAAGGAATTGAAGGTCGTCCTTACTTCTTCGTTCGGGAGTGTTGTTATTTCCAAGGGAGAATCGGAAAAGATTTTGATTGCCGAGGCCACTTCCAAGAAAGACGAATCCCCGCGAATGGTTGTCGACTATTCAATCCGTAACCGCGTAGGGTATATGGATGTGGTGCTGGGGGAGGGGACGGAGGAAGAGGAAAACCACAAGGGTTCGTTCAAGCTCAGCTCGCTGGGCGAAAGTGGGAAATGGTACATGCGTTTCAGCGATGCGATCCCGATCTCGTTCGATCTGACGCTCGGCCTCGGAAAAGGCGATTTTGACCTATCGGGATTGCAGGTAAAGGACTTCAACCTCTCGACCGGTGCCAGCGATGTGACGCTCTCGTTTGACGAACGGAACACCACCACCATCGAGAATATGAACATCGAGTCAGGTGTGAGTAAATTCGTTGCCCGCAATCTGGGAAACGCGAACTTCAAGCGCTTCCGATTTCAAGGGGGGGTCGGGTCCTATCTCCTCGACTTTAGCGGAAAGATTGAGAAAGAGGTGGATGTTGAGGTGGAGGTAGGCCTCGGGGTTCTGACAATGATCATCCCGAAGGAAGTCGGGGTTCGCCTGATGTACGAAGAAACCTGGGTGTCCCGTCTTGACTGTGATGCCGATTTCCACACAACATCAGACAACGTCTACACAAGCGACAACCTCGGAACGGCAGCAACCAGAATGAATATCCGAGTCGATTCAGGGCTCGGGAGTGTGAAGATCCGGAGAAGGTGAACAAGCGGAATAGAAGTGACTTGAGAGGGGAGCAACGGCTCCCCTTTTTTATTTCCCCCACAGAAAGAATGGCGCCCAGACGTGCGGCGGGGAATACTCTTTCGCCTTGATCATTTCAAGCTGGGTGAGGCGGAATGCGTGCTGACTTGCTGCGCCGGTAAGGAGCGCTGTGTAGAATATCTCCCCGAAATACTTCCTGGCCTTCCGGGAAGGGGCGTACGAAGTGAGGCCAACCGTGCCAGTTCCGTTCATCAAGAGAATTGAAGGAAGGGCCGCATTAATCCCCGACCGGTTTTCCGCAAGGTTGGAAACGATGACTGTTGGAAACGGTGGGAGTAGATAAAGCTGGCCCCACCGAACCTGACGGAACGTGGCCGCTGATTTCCCATCGGATAGCATGATGAAGGAGTTGTCCGCGCTTCGCTCGCTGAACTGTATCTCTGCAACAAGATGGAAGACATCTGCCCGTTCCTTCTGGGCGAAGGCAAGTGTTGCCTGTTGCTGGAAGTAGAATCGCGCATCCTTGAAGAACGCGCGGATATCTCGTAGCTCGTACTCTACGTCCCACGACGTTCTCCCCGGATGGCCAAGTCCCACGATGTCGCGAGATGGCGCGACCGACTTTCCATCGAAGGAGAGTGCATACACTGATGGCAGGTAGCTCACAGCTTGTTGTTCAATCACATAGGGGCTTGCTAGTCTCCCCACAGTCTTGCAAAGCGCGTGGACGGGAAAGGAAGCCAATTCCTGCGGAAGAACAACCAGCACTTTGGTTGCGCCAGCAACCAACGACTCGATCGGGCGTATGAACCAGGAGTAGAGGACCGGCGAAAGCGAATGGATTCGCTGCTCGACCTCTCGCTGCTCGTATTCCAGTGAGTCCGCGATTCCTTCTCTCTGGCGGAGTGCATCGATGTACGCGCGGGTGGTGGAAAGAACCCGGCTTTTCTCAATGGCAGCAACCTGGACGCTCAATGAGCTGGAGGTCAGAACAAACAGATACAATGCTCGGGTCGTTGGGATGGCCTCAATAAGCACTGCCCCGGGTGGAAGGCGGCGTTGAGCATCCGCCAAACTAAGCGTGCTGATTTTTGCTGCGGGACCGAACACCGGATTTGCCTGAGCGATCTGTGTTGCTGCCTCTGTCATGCCGGCAGCAGAAGCGGTGAGCTGCGCCTGCACACCATCAAGCATCTGCTTATGGGACGGGCCTTCGGCCAGCAGCTGAACATGCTGGCGCTCTGCACCAATGCGCAAACCCCGTTGGCGTCTGCACCGGGCGAGCAGTGCGTTTATCCGTTCATTCTGTGTCTGAATGTCAAGCGCGCCGAGAATGCTATAGATCCCCCATCCGTCCCGCCGCTGGGTGTAAGAGAATGCCTCCTCCGGTTTCCCCAATTGCAGCAGAAGCTCAATGAGCGAATCGTACGCAGGGGCTCCTATCGACCGTGAGAACACCTCTTCGCACTCCCGGTACAGATCATCAATAGCTGGGGCGAGCACCGTGCTTTCCAGCGCGTGCACTGAGGCAATCAAATGGGATTGAGCGTCGTTGAACTGGTTTCGTTTCCAGAATGCGAGACCGAGGCTGAGCTCTGCATAAGCAATGCCGCGCTGGAAGGAAAGGACCGTGAACAGCCCAAGTGCAGTCTGGTACTTCTTGATCGCCTCTTCATCGGACAATTCGCAGTGACCGAGCTGGATGAACAGGTACCCTTCTGCCAGCTTGTTTCCCATCCCGATGGTCGTCGGCAACGCCGCCCGGTAGAACCGTGCTGCCTCCTGCACAAGCCCGCCGCGCAGGTACGTATTCCCAACCCTGATGAGCATCTCATCCCGGAGCCGACCGGCGTTACTTGTCACGTCGGTCCGCTGAAGTCCGTCTGTATAAGTCTGAAATGATTCCACAGACTTTCCCGCCCGTTCATACGTATATGCAAGCCTCACGAGGACAGTAATGGTGAGGAGTGAATCATTAGACTGCCTCGCAAGAGAGAGTGCACGGAGAAAACTGTCGGTTGCACCCTCGTAGTCACGTCGATCCAGCTTCGAGAGTCCTGCCTCGATGTACACTCTTACCTGGCTTCCCGTGTCACCCGACGCTGTGTATGCCTTGAGGAGATCGCTGATGATTCGTCCTTCTTCCTCGACTTCATCGAGTGCCCGACAGGCGGGGAGCATTGCCCATTGGATCTCACGAATCCCATCTGCGTCACCAAAGACATTTGCCAACCGGAGTGCCTCCGTGTACATGGTGAACGCCCTCCGTTCATCACCCATGATCCTGTGAAGAGAAGCCATCTCCAGTGTTATAGATCGAACTAACGGGCGTTCGGCAAGTGAACGAAATTGCTCAAGGGATTTGTCGAGATAGTAGAAAGCCGAATCAAATTCGGCCATAGACGTGGCAATGCCGGCAAGGAGCCTGTACCCTTCGCCCAGTTGCGCAAGACGATCGTGTTTGCTGTCGAGCACAATCGCCTCATGGAGGAGTATCCTGCTCTTGCGGATATCTCCGCCCTCAAGAACTCTCCTGGCCAACACAAGCGTGCTGTCTGCTTGTCGCTGCTCTGGGTGTGGTTCACGGCTGCAACCAGGAGCGAGCATCAGGAAAAGGAACGTGGCAGGGAGAAAAACAACGGACGGTGAGTATCGATACGGCAGGCGGAGTATGGGGAGTAGCATCCTTCAGTTCACGCTGGTGACTTGGTGGGAGCAATATAGAGAAGTCGAGGGCGAGATTCAATAATCGGACACCGTAGGGAGTGAAGCCCTACCCCTTCTTCAGCATCCGCAATATCCGCTCCGGGTAATCTGTAACCATGGCGTCCACGCCATAGCGGAGCATTGCAGAGAGATGCGGAGCGGTGTTGACAACGTAGCAGGCAGTCGTGATGTTGTGTGCACGGGCATCCTCCACGTAACGCTTCCGCATTTGCGTCCGGCCACAGATGAACGCACTGGTGCCGATCTTGCGGGCAAGGGACGAGGGCGTCTTCGCCGCATCGCGGATGGGGACGTACAGCGCCCCCGTCTTGATGGTGGGATACAGAGCATGTATCCGGGCAAGAAACTTGTGGTCGAACGAGGAGACAAGCGCCCGCTCCTCGAACTTCTTCTCCATGATGATGAGAATGCAGGATTCTTCAAAGTGGTTGTACTTGCGCGGGTCCCCGTCGGACTTCGCCTCGATATTGAGCATCACGTGTGGCGGCAGCATCTCCATCACCTGCCGCAGCGTCGGAATCCGCTCGCCTTTGAATTTCGCGCTAAACCATGACCCGGCGTCGAGGGTGCGCAACTCTTCAAGGGTCTTATCCCAGATATGACCCGAGCCATTTGTAGTCCGTCGGACATTCTGGTCGTGGTGCACAACCAGGTGGAAATCCTTTGTCATCCGGACATCCAGCTCGATCATGTCCGCACCAGCCTCTGCTGCAATACGGAACGCGATCATAGTGTTTTCGGGGGCCGTACCGGAACTGCCACGATGGGCAACAACGAGCGGGCGTTGGGTTGGTTTCCTGGTCATTGTCTTGGGTGACTCCTGTGGGTGTTGCATCTCAACCGCTTCCGTCCCTGAGGCGGGCTATTTCAGAACTAGAACGAAGTCACTCTTCCACCATCATTTTAATTTCGCGGTTGACAACATCAATTGAGCTCGTGCCGTCGAGGTTCAATACCAGGCCACCTTGCTTATAGTACTCGAGTACGGGAGTTGTGGAGGAGTTGTACACAAGCAGCCGCTTTCGCACTGTCTCCTCTTTGTCATCATCGCGCTGCAACAGCCGCCCTCCACAACTCGGGCAAGGAGTGTCCTTGGTGACACCGTCGATCTCCATATTATAGATCTTCCCATCCTTCTCACACACAAGCCGGTTGCTGAGACGACGGATGATTTCTTCATCATCCACTTCAAAATTCACGACTTTGTAATCTGTAATCTTGAGCTCTTTGAATATCGCCGTGAGGGCTTTCGCCTGGGCTAGGGTTCGCGGAAAGCCATCAAGAATGAAACCCTTGCGTGCGCGCCGCGAGGCCAGCACGTCGCGCACAATACCGATCATAACATCATCCGGTACGAGCTGGCCGGCATCGATGATGGTTTTTGCTTTTTTGCCGAGTTCGGTTCCAGCTGCTACCGCTGCGCGCAGCATGTCACCCGTGGAAATGTGGGGCACACCAAATTCCTCGGCAAGCAGCTTCGCCTGCGTTCCTTTGCCGACACCGGGGGGTCCGAATAAGAGAAGTCGCATACGAGTCAGGTTCCTGGTCTGATGGTCGATGGTTGTGTTGCACAGGTGCCGGAACACCACAGGGGAAGGAGTGCCCGGA
>JAERML010000259.1 GCA_016844425.1 Bacteroidota bacterium | reverse complement strand
GAGAATCCCCGCCCGTTCGTTTGTTGAACGTAAAGAATGTTGCCCACAGAGTATAATGTCCTTCCCCTTCAGGTACCGGGGGAAGATTGGAGACTTTGAGGATGATTTTTGGTTCAGGAACTTCCACGACGTCGTTCGTCATGGTACAGGAAAAAAGCGAAAGAGCTGCAAGGAGGAGTCCGAAGAAATATTTCATGATCAGTTTCCCTTCCCCGGAAAAACGGAAACCCCGGCTGCAAATCCTCCCACCTCAATCCGTCGGATCACTGTGTTGGTAGAGACGTTGATGAGGACGAGGAAGCCCGGATCCTTGCTGCCAACGAGTGGATGATGTGGCGGTTCAGCGCCTGCAACGTTCTCGCAGGTTACAAACACCGTTCGACTGTCATCCGAAATATCAATGCCATGCGGCTGCCTTCCGACATCGGGGATGGTGGTCAGGTAAGAGTTCGTCTGTGCATCTATGACACTGACACTCCCCGATCCCCGATTACAGACGTAAAGGAATCGACCATCCCTTGTCACCTCGCACTGGAGCGGGTTCTGACCGACGCGAATGGTATCTCGCAGTGTGAACGTGTTCCCCTGTCGCTCGATGACGCTCACACAAGCCTTTCCGTTATTGGTAACATAAATAAACCGGTCATCATCCCGGACGGCAATCTGATATGGCTTGTAGTTGAACGAACCAAACGGTGGTACATCGCCCGCAACAGGCACGTGCCCGACTACGGAGTCATTTAAGGTCGTGATGATTGTGATGAGATCCGTTCCGTTGTTTCCGATGTAGAGATACTGGCCGTCTTGTGAAAGCCGCGCTCCGTGCGTAGCCTTCATAAAATTGGGAACGGCGATGATTGACGAGACCGTCATTGTCGCCGTTTCGATAGCATACACCCTCCCCACGGTCTGGTCGAAATTCGTTACATACGCCTTTGCGCCATCGTTTGTGATAACCACATGCGCCGGTGAGCTTCCGACCGCAACATCGCCCAGAAGTACGTTTGTGACTGCATCATACTTTCTCAATCGGTTTCCCCGGATCAACGTCACATAGTAATAACGACCCTGGTCGTCGATCTGCACGTTGTGCGGAGACTGCGGAGGTGTCGTGAACGGAAGCGGATTTCCCACGGTCACATATCTCATGAGCAGATTGGTGGAAAGGTCCAGCACCCCCACCAGGTCCACCGACTGACTTGAGAAGAACACCTTACCAAGAGGACGCGGTTCACGAAAGGGAAGCGAACCATCATCGTTACGGGCGCCGTTGTTGATCCACTGGACGATGGTTTGGACTTCTGCATCGACGAGCAGGTCCCTGCTTGCAGGCATCCGGACGCTCGAAATGGGACTGATCATCGTGTCCCTCTGGTTGACGGATTGTACCAGGTGGCTCATGAAGGCGTTCCCTGGCGTTACGACCGTTCCGTAGCGTGAGCCGCGGAAGATTCCCTCATACGTGGTCACATCAAGCCCCCCGGCGAATCCCTGCGCCCCTCCTCCGTGGCAACTGGAACCCCCACAACTCCTGTCGAGAATCGGCTTCACGTCATTTGTGAATTCGCCGGCTGGCGCCAACGCCTGTGGCTGAATCAGTTCGTTTTTCTCACAACCGATGAGTAGAGCTGTCAACACCAAAATGAAGCGGATTCTCATTCAGCAAATCTCCGTTCTCGTCTTTGAAGAATGTACAAAGGGCGGCTCTGGTAATCAAGACTCGCTCGCCCAATCTCCCGGACTTACATCCGTTTCCAGAGAAGGAAGATGGGAAGTAACGCGGCACCAACGAGGAACCCCCCGGCGTGTGCCCACCACGCAACGCCGCCACCCACGTCAGCACCGGAAGAAAGCGATCCCTGCAGAAATTGCATGACGAACCAAAACCCGAGGAAGAAGAATGCGGATAACTCAACCACAGGAAAGAAAATGAAGAGAGGGATGACTGTGAGAATGCGGGCTTTGGGATAGAGTAAGAAGTACGCGCCGAGCACACCGGCGATCGCCCCGCTTGCGCCGATCAACGGAACCGTTGAATGCTGATTCGAATACACTTGAACAATCGAAGCACCGATGCCGCAAAGAAGGTAGAAAATGAGATATGGACCATGGCCGAGCCGGTCCTCTACATTATCACCAAAAATGTAGAGGTACAGCATGTTGCCGATCAGATGCAGCCATCCACCATGGAGGAAGAGAGAGGTGACCAGTGTTAAAAGTGTTCCGACCGACACTTGATGGTTCAGCCAGAGCATTGACACATCCACCGGTATCACTCCAAATCGAAAAACGAGCAACTCCAGCCGCGAGCTGAGTGAAACCTCAAAGAGAAACACGATGCCGCAGAGGGTTATCAGGATGTAATTGACAATCGGAATCGACTTGGATTTCGTGGTGTCGCGAATCGGGATCATGCGGAAGTTATTGATGGTGCGTACGAGTGTTTTGCTTTCTGTGTTGTCAATCTATGAACATCCGTTCAGGGAATCAATGCGTTGCATTTCCGGTCGGTCTTTGCTATCTTTTTCAAGTATTCTTTGAACAAGCACATGCCTCTCGTTCCACCATACATCGAATCCCTCGAGCCGTACAAGGCAGGCAAGCCGATCGCCGAGTTGCAGAAAGAACTGGGCATCAAGAACGTCATCAAGCTTGCCTCGAACGAGAACCCGATCGGCTCATCACCGCTCGCTCTTGAAGCGATGAAACATCACTTCGACGCACTTCACCTGTACCCCAATGGTGGATTGGATTTACGTGAGGTCCTGGCGGAGCGTTTCCGGCTCAAACTGGGCAACGTTATTGCAGGGAGCGGCTCCGAAGGAATCATGTCGAACATCATTCGCGCATTCCTTTGTGATGACGATGAGGTGTTGACATCCGAGGGGACGTTCGTCGGATTCTACGTGCTTGCGAGATCGCGGGGCGTCAAGATGGTCCTTGTCCCGTTACGAGGCTACCACCTCGACCTGACGGCAATAGCGGCAGCCATCACGTCTCACACAAAAATCATCTATCTTGCCAACCCCAACAACC
>JAERML010000050.1 GCA_016844425.1 Bacteroidota bacterium | reverse complement strand
GTGGACAGCACGCTCGGTGAGATACCTGTTTTGGAAGCACCCGCCGGTGAGAACGACACGCTTGAGCCCCGCCTCACGCACAACGTCCACAAGAGCTTCCACAAGCGCATTATGGAATTTTTTTGATATAAGAGATGCTGCCACGCACCTTCGGGAATCTGCCCACACATCTTTGATCATCTGGGTCCAATCGACAATATACAAAGGACGCACTGCAGTACCCTGACCAGCATCCTGCGCCCCAGTTCCCTCGTAAAGAGATCTCTGGACGGCGCATCGATACGTCTGCTCTGAGGCTTCTCCGATCAGAGCGAACTCGAGCTCCATCGCTGCTTGCCCCTCAAAGCTATTGCGGTGGCGGAGGCCCATGATTGACGCAATCCCATCAAAGAGCCTACCCGCACTCGAGGTCCAGGGAGCTTGAACTCCATTCTTCAGCATCTGGAGGACTATACTCAATTCTGCGACCGAGAACTCGGACATCGGGGCCAGATCCCTTTCTCGGAGCACATCTTCTCCGAATACCTCGTAGAGAAGACCAGCCGCAGTCCTGCGAGGCTCCTTAATGGCCTTTTCTCCACCCGGGAGCCGGAATGCTTTGAAGGCGGCGAACCGCTCGAATCCTGCCCCCCTCGTGATCAGGAACTCGCCACCCCAGACAGTTCCATCAGTCCCGTATCCCGTTCCATCCCACGAAACCCCGAGCACTTCGCCCTCAATTTGGTTTTCTGCCATGCACGATAACACGTGCGCATGATGGTGCTGGACTTCAAGCACATCCCGACCGGTGCTGCGGGCCTCCACCGAGGAAAAGTAGTCTGGATGCATGTCACAAACCATCAATGTTGGCTTCACACCAAACATACTCTGAAGATCAGCATTCACTTTCCGAAATGCTTCGAGCGATTGATGTGTCTCCAGATCACCAATATGCTGACTGATAAATGCGTTTCCCTCGACCGCAATTGCGACGGTGTTCTTCAGGTGTGCTCCGACAGCGAGGACCGGTGCGCCGCCGGCGCCGCGCAATTGGATCGGGAGAGGCGCATATCCCCTCGATCTGCGTATCACGAGCTCTCTTCCCATGAGGACCCGGACGATCGAATCATCGATGTGTCTGACGATCGGACGGTTGTGGACGAAAAAGAGGTCAGCAATTCCGTTCAGCCGTTTGAGTGCATCGCGCTCGTCGATGCAAATTGGCTCATCAGAGAGGTTGCCGCTTGTCGCCACAACAGGATGCCCCAATTCCCTCATGAGAAGGTGATGCAGTGGCGTGTAGGGAAGCATGATTCCGAGGTTCGGGTTTTGGGGCGCGAGAGCTTTTGCCAGGCCGAGAATCGACAGTTGCTTCCCGTAAAGCTCCCTGTTATCCTTTCTCTGAAGCAAAACGATCGGACATTCAGGCGAAAGGAGGAGGCGTTTCTCGAAGTCCGAAACAGAGCATTCTTCTTCAACCATTTCGAGCGACGGGAACATCAAGGCAAAGGGTTTCTCCTCCCGATGTTTCCTTTCACGCAACCGATGGACCGCCTCTTCATCGCGCGCATCAACCAGCAGGTGAAAGCCGCCGAGCCCCTTCATCGCAACGATCGCACCATCCCGGATCGCTTTTGTCGCACCCAGGAGCGCCTCTTGATGGTGACACAAACTTTTTCCTTGTCCGTCCCAAAGTTCCAGGTGCGGTCCACACGCAGGGCATGCAGTAGGCTGGGCGTGGAACCTTCTATCCGTAGGGTCATCATATTCCCTCTGGCACTCCTGGCACATGACGAATCGTTTCATCGAAGTGTTCGGGCGATCATAGGGGAGCGATTCGATGATGGAGAAGCGAGGTCCGCAATTCGTGCAGTTTGTGAAAGGATAAAGGTAGCGGCGATTGTTGGGGTCGAGGATGTCCGCCAGGCAATCGGGACACGTTGCGATGTCGGGGAGAACGAGGGCGGTCTTTGGTCCTGTGCTTTCGCTTTCTCGTATCTCAAATGATGTAAATCCGACAGGATCGAGGAATGAGAACTCAAGGCTCTGGATGAACGCCCGGGGTGGTTTCTCCTGCTGCAGGCGAAGTAGGAATTGATCGAGAACATTCTTGTTGCCCTCGACTTCGCTGAAGACACCCTGGGCGGTATTCGAAACCCATCCGGGTAATTTCAGATCCGAGGCAAGACGGTACACAAAGGGGCGAAACCCCACGCCCTGCACAGCGCCCCGGATGCTGACCTTCAGTCTGAGATTTGATTCTTCTGCTCGATATGGAGTTGGTCTGTTCAACTAGATCACCGAGCGGCGATGAGCAGGAAATCCCCGATGCAGTCCGATACCGGAAGCATACTCCAGGACCTCGGCATGTTCTCTTGTCGTGATCATTCTGCTCAGTTGATCGTATCGAAGTGCCCGATATGATGGCCGGTATTGATCCATGATGTTGATGTATGAATCGATGGAGATCTTCTGAACGACGAAATCCAGGACCGCGTGCGAGCCTGCAAGCCCATTCGGTAGAACCAGGTGACGGATCAACAATCCCCGCTTCGCAATTCCCCGATCATCCATAACGAGATCCCCCACCTGGCGGTGCATTTCCTTTACAGCAAGGCGAACGAGATCCCAATACTCCGGGCCACCTGAGAACTTTCGAGCGATTTCACTGTCAGAATACTTGATATCCGGCATATAGATATCGACCACATCCTCAAGGAGCCTCAGCGTCTGAGTAGACTCATATCCTCCGCAGTTGTAGACAATCGGGATAGAGAGTCCACCTTCGGACGCCAGGGCCAAAGCTCCGACAATCTGGGGCGTCATGTGCGTCGGTGTCACCAGATTGATATTGTGACATCCGCTTTTCTGCAGGCGAAGCAGGATTTCGGCCAGCTCGCGTTCAGATACCCGCCTCCCCAAGCGCATCTGGCTTACGTCATAATTCTGGCAGAATGTGCATTTGAGATTGCAGGAAGTGAAGAAAACCGTTCCTGAGCCCCGCCCCCCTGTCAGGGGAGCCTCTTCTCCGTAGTGGGGCCCAGCACTCGAAATCATCACATCCGAGGTTGACCGACACACGCCGTATCTGCCTTCCAGACGCTGAGCACCGCACTCGTGCGGACACAATACACATTCACGCATCAGCTCTTTGAGCACCCCGGCTCGGTTCCTGAGCTCTTCCCTCGTCAACCGCGCCCTATAGGCCGGTAAGACGTCAGAGCGTATGTCACGAAGCTCCTTCTGCATACGTGCCTCTGCATGCGTCCCACCTCAGGACTGCAGGTTCTGTTCAAGCCAGGAACACCAGTCGGGAATTCCCGACTTTGTCGTGCACGATGTTTCAAAAATCTTTAGTGATGGATTGATACTAAGCGCGTTCCCCTTCAGGACGGTCATCTCGCAATTGACATACGGAAGGAGATCAATCTTGTTGATGATCAGCGCCGAGGCGCGTTGAAACATCCCGGGATACTTCAACGGCTTGTCATCCCCTTCTGTCGTGCTCGCCACGACCACCTTCATGGCTTCACCCAAGTCGTAGTTCGAAGGACACACCAGGTTTCCCACGTTTTCGATGATGAGGAGCTTCACACCATCCAAATCCAGATTGACAAGTGCATCTTCGACGAGTTTCGCTTCGAGATGGCATCCACCATTCGTGACGATCTGTACAACCGGGGTGTCGTAGCGTGCGATGCGCTGCGCGTCGAAGTCGGTTTGCACATCACCTTCGATGACAGCCACC
The DNA here is from genome assembly GCA_016844425.1 of Bacteroidota bacterium. Next base: position 9,734 of record JAERML010000050.1, on the reverse strand, counting down.
TTTACGCGATGATTGAAGTACTCCAGCGTCCGCTCCAGAATGCTCGTCTTGCCAGAGCCCGGTGAACTCACCAGGTTGATGACGAATATCTGTTTGGATGAGAACAGGGCCCGATTGCGGCGCGCGATCTCATCATTCTTCTCCAACACTTTCCGTTCTACGGTAATGATACTCATGATGTTTTTTCTTTTTTGTCGTCCAATTCGATTTCTGTCACTTGAAGTTCTCTGCCCGCCACCACGTTCGTATCGACCCCTCCGCATTCAGGGCAAACCACAATGCCGATATCATTGACGAATGTCTTCTGACACGAATTGCACCGAACACTAAATGGAATGTGCTCGATTTCCAGTCGAGCATTGGCGAGGGGAGTCTCTGCCGAGATTGCGCAGAAGCAGAAATCCAACGAATCCGCCACAATACCGGAGAGCGTTCCAATCTTCAGCCTTACGATGCGCACATCCTCCAACTCGTCCCGTGGCACGCTCTTGTGGATGATCTCTACGATGTTCTCGGCGAATGATAGCTCGTGCACGTTCAAGAATCTTCTTGTGAGGCTATTCGACTTTTCAACTACACACGCTTCCAAAGATAATATGGCTTTCGTCGCCTAAAAGCCAGCCCTCTGCTTCTGGCATGCATCAGGCTATTCCTTCTGTAAGGCCGGGCATTAACAATGATGACCGCTATTTCCCACAAACCTCGTGGAAACAGATAGCGGTCATCTCACAACAACATCGCCTGGGGCAGACAGCTGGTCCCTGCAAATGCCGTCAAATACCAGTGCCTACGAATTATCCCCTTTTTTCCATAGGGACAAAATCGCGGGCGTCGTATCCAAGGTATACCTGGCGCGGACGTGCAATCTTCTGATCGGAATCTAACAATAACTCCTCCCACTGGGCCAGCCATCCAGACGTGCGCGGGATAGCGAACAACACCGTGAAGACTTCCGAAGGGAATCCCAGTGCTTCGTAGATGATACCAGAGTAGAAATCGACGTTTGGATAGAGTTTCCGTTTGACGAAATAATCGTCCTGCAGCGCGATTCGCTCGAGCTCAATGGCGATGTCGAGCAACGGATTCCGACCGGTCACTTCGAACACCTTGTCCGCTGTCTCCTTGATGATTTTGGCGCGTGGATCGTAGTTCTTGTAGATCCGATGGCCGAATCCCATCAACCGGCCCCCCTCGCCCGATTTCACTTTGTTCACGAACTCTGGCACTTTGTCTTTCGAGCCGATTTCCCGCAACATGCGGAGAACTTGCTCGTTTGCACCACCGTGCAGCGGTCCATACAGCGCCGCAGCCGCACCAGCCATCGAAACGAAGGGATCCGCCTGCGAACTTCCAACGCTGCGCATGACATTTGCACTGCAGTTCTGCTCGTGGTCAGCGTGAAGAATGAAAAGGACATCGAGTGCGTGCTCCAATATGGGATTCACTTTGTACTTCGGCTCCGTCATCTTGAAGAGCATGCTCAGGAAATTCCCAGGATAGCTCAGATCGTTGTCGGGATACACATACGGCTGACCCAGGTGGTGTCGGTAAGCGAATGCCGCGATGGTCGGAATCTTGCCGATGAGGCGATAAATCTGGAGCTTTCGGGCTTCAGCATCAAACAGGTTTTTTGAATCGGGATAGAACGTGGACAATGCCGCAAGCGTGCTCACCAGCATGCCCATCGGGTGTGCATCATAGTTGAATCCATCCATGAATTTCTTGATGTTTTCATGGATCAATGTGTGGTGCGTGACGTTGTAGGTCCAATCGTCAAGCTGGGATTTCGTCGGCAACTCGCCGTGGAGCAAAAGGTAGGCAACCTCGAGGTACGTGCATTTACCAGCAAGCTGCTCGATTGGATAACCGCGATAACGCAGGATTCCTTTGTCGCCATCGATGTACGTGATCTTGCTATGGCACGATGCCGTATTCATGAAAGCAGGATCATACGTCATCATTCCGAAGTCGTCATCCTTCACCTTGATCTGGCGAAGATCGATGGCCTTGATAGTGTCGTTCGTGATAGGCACCGTGTATTCTTTGTTGGTGCGGCTGTCTTTGATCAGAAGGGTGTCAGGCATTTTGTAATTCCTCCTATGCAGGTGAGTTGTGATGCATCTTCAGACTCGGAATTAGTTCAGGATCAGAATCTCTGTCGACTCTACTTGATCGAATCTAGCGATTATCTGGCCGCGCATACAGCACGTCAAGACCGGTGGCTCCAACCGGGATTTGAAAGACGCCGCCGACGGCGATCTCCAGGGGCCAAATCAGACGAGTTTTCCCAAATGCGATAACAAGTTTGCATTGAGATTTGTTCAATTTTCGTGCCATCCGCAACGTCGTAAATGCACAGAAAAAATATACGGTGCGACCGATTTGCAGACTTTGTTCCCAACGATGACAGAAATCGGCGATCCCTTCCCACAATTGGTAACTGCAACATCATTTGCGGACAGGTTGTCTACGTGAAGGAGACGGAAGGGTCGATGTGCAGGAGAACACACAGAGCGGAGCGGCCGAGGCCGACAACCTCAATTCAAATGCGATTGACAGGTTTCAGTGCATTTCCTTTTTCAGGAATTCGACTGGATGGATCCCGTACTCGCTGACTTTTCCTCCCATGTTTGTCTCTATCAGGTTGTTGAAATTCTAAGTTCAAGGACAAAGATGAACCGCAAAGGGCGCCAAATGTTTGGAATTATGTAGAATCAAAATATCTCATTCTTGTCTTGGCCCTTCTTGCGTGCGTGCTTGCCCCGAACTTCTTTCTTCGGGGACGGTTCGTTTTTCCTAGTAGATGTGCGGGATGAACATTTTTGTTTTCTGCATATAGGAAGTGTACTCCGATCCAAACCTTTCGATCATTTCTTTCTCCTCCCGACGGGCCGTGGCAACCATCGCGCCAATATTGACCAGTGCAAGCACGGCTCCGATCCAAGACAACGTTTTGAAGAAGATACCGAGCCCGAGCAGAACCAGGGAGGCATAGAGGGGATGGCGGATGTATCTGTAGGCACCGACCTTCACGAGCAACGTCGTGTTTTCGAACTGACCCTCCGGTTTCCCGACGACTCTCAAAAGGCGGAATCCCTCGACCGCCTGTACAATGGAACCGATCAGCAAAACCCAGGAAACAAGCTGGTGCCATGAGAATGGTTCATCGAACCAGTAGCGCCAGTTGAGGAGAACGAGAATCAAGATACTCTCGAACGAAAAGAACCGATAGGCGCCGTGATAGCGGCCAGCCTTGAGGGATACTCTCCACGTGATGACTAAGAGAGAGACAGTTCCGACCGAAAGAAGTGCAATCTCAATGGCATTCATAGACACACCGAACTATTGTATAGGTCCCGAGGTGCATGATCTGCTAATGCGCAGTGGACGTTGAATCTGCATTGCGTGACGGATATTTCCCGATGAGCTTCCAGACCCATCGATGAAATCGATGGAAGGATCCGACGGGCTCGGCGAACATCATTATGCATTGTCCGTGCACAGCGCTTATTCCGTTCTTATCACAGAAGCGGATCGCCGTATATGATTCCGATCCTTGCTGCAACCAGACGAGCTTGATGCCTGCTTCAAGAGCCTGAGGCAGCACTTGTTCAGTTTGAATGGGGGGCACACATATCACTACTCCGCCTACCTTCTCAGGAAGCGCACTGAAGCTAGGAAAGCATGGGTCGCCTTCAACCGTCCTTGCTTCTGGATGAAGGGGGAACACCTTGTATCCATTCTGCCTCAGCGTCTTGTAGATCGTGTTGCCGAATTTCTTCCCTGTTCTCGAAACGCCGACGACAGCCAGGGAACTGTTCACGGATGGGACCTCCAATAGTTTATTGTTCAGTGTTTCATCGTTTCGCTTCCAGCGTTTTCAACATGCGCTCTGCTCGGAAAACCTCGTGGCAAGGTACCATTATTTTCACTTCGTTGATAATGTGACCATCGTACTCACCCGAAGCCCTGAAGAAGGTATAGTCAGGACCACCGCCAGAAATCGGGCTCGCCTTCCGCGAGTAGAGAAATGGACGCAAGCCCTCCTGTTCGAGACAACGACGCACGTATTGCACAGCGACTTCGTCGCTGACTCCGTAGATCCGGGCCATCCCCTTGGCGTTGGAGGAACAAATGCTTCTCACAGCAAGGTGGACGCACTCGCTCACAGCCCCGACATATACTGCTCAAACACTCGACGGAAGTGAAACCCGTAAATAGAGAATGTAATGGCGAGCGGGAACATTCGAGGTCGATTGAAGAGAGACCAGAAGAACAGCCTCCAGTAATACACTCTTTCTTTCCCCACGATCCCGAGGATGAATACCGATTTCACGAGCGCCTTCACATAGTGAGATTGGAACCGGAAGGGTCGCCCCTCAATCGGTTTATAGTCCTTGAGGAACCTTTTCACCCGCTTGTAGTAATCCTTTGGAGAGTATATCTGATTCAGAACCTTATGATACCCTTCCATCAGTGTCTGGATGTCCATTCGTGGGAGGAAGTTCATGGAGAAATCAGTGTTGTTGCCAGAGAACGCGCTTAGAATTCGCCCTTCACCCAGCAGTCTTTTGTGCAAGCGGGTTCCCGGCGGAGCATTCAGAAGTCCGACCATCGCCGTGACGATGTTGGTTTCCTGTATGAATTGGATCAACCGTTCGAAACTCGTCGACGGATCCTGATCGAACCCGACGATGAAGCCCCCCTGCACTTCCAGCCCGAATTTCTGAATCTTCTTCACTGAGCCGACGAGATCACGATTTTTGTTCGGGAGTTTCCTGCATTCGACCAGGCTCTCTTCGTTGGGGGACTCGATACCGACAAACACCGTGTCAAACCCGGCTCGAGTCATCAAGCGCATGAGTTCCTCGTCGTCCGCAAGGTTGATGGAAGCCTCCGTGTTGAAGTTGAACGGATGGTTGTGGCTCTTCATCCACTCGACAATCGACGGAAGTATCTCCTTCCTGAGCTTTTCCTTATTACCGATGAAGTTGTCATCGACAAAAAACACCCCACCCCTCCACCCACGATTGTAGAGTGCGTCCAACTCGGCTGACACCTGCTCTTTTGTCTTCGTACGTGGTACACGTCCGTACAGGACCGTGATGTCGCAGAACTCGCAATCGTACGGACATCCCCTCGAGTACTGGATGTTCATGGATCCATAGTGCTTCATGTTGATGAGATCCCATGACGGGATCGGTGTCGATTTGATGTCCGCCCACCGATCTGTCGTGTACGAATGTTTGAGCGTTCCGTTTTCCAGGTCCCTGAGAAACTCCGGCAGGGTGATTTCAGCCTCATTCAACACGAGGTGATCCACGTCCCCGTATCCCTGCGAATGAGCCGTGAAGAGCGGGCCACCAGCCACGATCATCTTGCCAAGGTCCTTGCACTGCTCGATGATCTCTGCTGCCGATTCTTTTTGAGCTGACATTCCGCTGATGAAGACCGCATCCGCCCAGCGGAGTTCCTTCTCTTTCAAAGGCTGGACGTTACAGTCGACAAGCCTCTTCGGCCAACCACCCGGAAGCATCGAAGCAACCGTGAGGAGACCCAGAGGTGGAAAGCTCGCCTTACGCGAGATGAACTTGAGGGCGTACCTGTAGCTCCAGAAGGTGTCAGGGTACTTGGGGTACACGAGGAGGATGTTCATAGCGGGCCTGGGTTTGTGTTCACCGCCCACTGGTCTGCTTCAACAGCAGACTCACATGAACCACTTGTGGTTCATGTAGACGGAGTCGCCGAACTGCTTCATAAAGCGCATCTCATCTTCATTCAACGTTCCTTGCTTCAACGCGGCAAGGTTCTCCATCAGTTGTTTTTCGTTTGTTGGGGCGGTGAGACACACATGCACATTTGGATTCGAGATAACGAACCGGTAGCACATTCCGGCATCCGGGAGATGCCCGTCCTTCGGCCAACCCTTCGGCCTCCGCGTCAACACTGTCCAGCGCGTCGCTGTATAGCTGACGATTCCCGGATTGTGTTTTGCAAGGTAGGGAAAAATATCCCTTTCGGCACCCCGGTGTGCCGCGTTATAACGCATCATCATGACATCGAGCACACCCTGAGATGCTAATTTCCCAATGAATGAGCGGTCATGACACGACATGCCAATGGATCGGACTTTCCCTTCCTCCCGAAAGCGTGCGAGTTCTTCAATAGCCTTTGGGGGGAACTGTTTTTCCTTGGTAACGCCGAGAAACAAGAACACGTCGATGTAGTCGGTCGAGAACTGGCGGAGCCGCTTTTCGAGTGTCCGTCGGAGGTTCGGGTACCCGATCAGTAGATTATACGCTCCCGTAGCGAGTACGAACTTTTCCCGATTGCCCTTGAAGGCGTCTCGTAGTCCTTTGGAAAGCTGAGTATCGAATCCATATCCGAAAAAGAAGTTGATGCCTTCATCAATTGCCCGGTGGACCGTTCTGACTCCGGGCCGATACGAGGCGGAGAGACCCAGCCTGGAGGACTTGATTCCTGTGGCACCGAGTGTGGTTGGCGTGAGGAGGTCGTTCATAGTTTCCCGGTATCAATTCCTGAGTCGTGTTTTATTCGGTGGCATCATCAACGGCAGATTCATTCTCCTCTTTTCGACGGAACAGCCCCAGCGTCGCGCAGGTCTTCAGCAATCTCTTGTACCAGCCGTTCCACCGCCTTCTCTACCTGCGGCGTCAATGTACGGCCGTGCTCGAAGGAAGCACCTTCGATTCCATAGATCAGTACCCGGCGGGGGAAACCTCCCTGCGCCCGCGCAAGCTCGAGAACGGAGCCCAGGCTGATGCCGTGAGTCGAGCGTTTGTTGCGGCTTCCGGGGAGAGGATTCTGGCTGGCGTCAAGCCGATGGATGGTTCCTGGCGGGACCTGAGACTGTACTGCGTCGATGACGATTGCCGTATCGCAATGCTGCAGACTATCGAGCAAACGTGTTACTTCGCCATTCAGCTCGACGATCCCGACATCGGGCAGCGCGAGCTTCATGAGCGCCCGGGCTGCAGCCAACCCCGCTCCATCATCACCACGGAAATCAGTACCGATCCCGACCACCACTGTCTTCACGGCAACTCCTCAGAAGGTCCGCTCTTGCACCACGTGGACCGAATCTGCGAATCCCGTAATAACCGGTTTCGCCAGGCGTCGAAAATCCTTGAACTTCATCCGTATCGATTTGGTGTGGGTGCAGGCATTGAAAACAATTTCTTCGTCTTCGGCCAGACATTCTTCGACGAGGACTGGAACTCCGTACAGATTCCCGAACGGGGGCATTGCGCCAATCTGACAATCCGGGAACAACATGCCGAGGTCTTCTTCATGAGCAAGCTGGACATTCTTCGCCCCGAACGCCCGTCGGATCATTTGATGGTTGATCCGTTGATCGGCTCGAAGGATCGCCATCCAGTAATGGTCATCGATCCTGATCAAAACCGCTTTAGCCATCTCGCTATCGGGAACACGGGCAAGGACTGCGACATCGTGCGCCGAGAAGGCGGGATCGTGCTCGAGCACCTGAAATTCGACTTTGTTACTGTTAAGATAACGCAACAGATCTGTGATCTTCGCCATGGGGAGCCTTCACATTGATGGAAAATCGAACCTCGAACATCTGGGCTGTCACGCTTTCGCAGGTTGTTGACAATGGCCTGCAATATCCGGCAGAAGCGGTGTCAGGACTTCCGTCCTGACACTTCAACGCCCAATTCCGAGTAACTTAGCCTGTTAGCGTCAGGAGACAACTCCTGACGCCACTGCAAAACCAGTTCCTCAACCCCCTGCAAGTGCCGAGGCTGGTTTCCTGGCATACACACAAGAAGACTTTTAACGAATATCCAACCGTATAAAATGTGTTGCACATGAGATGCAGGGGTCGTAGTTCCGGATCGCCTGCTCACACTGCCACGTGAGTTTTTCCTGTGTCAGGTTAAGCCGGGGGGGGACGAACTCCCTGAGGTCCAACTCCATTGTCTTCTGGTTCTGCGATGTCGGAGGGATGATCTTCGCGTCCATGATCAGCCCCTTTTCGTTCAGCCTGTACCGGTGATAGAGGAAGCCGCGAGGTGCCTCCGTGCATCCATAGCCGGTTCCTGCTTTTGGACGTACATCGACGAACGGCTTCTCTGGCATCTCGTACTCCTGTATGATCCGCAGGGCCTCTTCACACGCGAACACCGTCTCCACACTCCGCACCACGATGCTCTTGAACGGGTTGTTGAGCGGAAGGGCCAAGCCAGCCGCCGTCGCTGCCTCCTTCGCCACCGGTGAAAGTAGATCAAAGTTGAGATTGAACCGCGCGAGCGGACCGACATGGTACGGGCCGCGGCTCCTGAGCACTGAATGGAGTGCATTTGAATACGACACGTGCTCTTCAGCGAAGTTGTTCTCATACTCCGAAATCGGGATGTTCAGCCCCTTGTTCGAGATGAGCCTTCCTTCATTGAATGGGTATTCATTCTCGTGACAGAGGGAGACATATTCATATTCACGCTCAAAGTCCGGGAATGGGAATGTCGCTGTCAACCAAACGGTTTCCACAGCTGCGTCTCGCGCCCACTTCAGCCGGTCGACGAGAGCGTTGAGCTCCTGCTTTGTCGGCAACCTGTAGAATCCCCCCACCCTCACGTTGATCGGGTGAATTTCCCTTCCTCCCAGCAGTGCAACCAGTTCATTTCCTGTCTTCTTGAGCTTTAGCGCCTTCTTAACGGCATCGCCGTGGTCTTTCGCCATCTGAAGCACGTCCTGGTACCCGAGAAAATCCGGGGCGTGAAGCATGTAAATATGCAAGGCGTGGCTCTCGATCCACTCGCCACAATAGAGCAAGCGACGCAAGGCTCTCAGTTGTCCAGTCACAGACACGCCGCACGCGGACTCCATCGCGTGGATGGAACTCATTTGGTACGCGACAGGGCAAATGCCGCAAATGCGGGCAGTAATATCGGGAGCTTCCGTAAACATCCGTCCGCGCAAAAACGCCTCGAAGAAACGCGGCGGTTCGAAAATATCAAACCGGACTTCGGTCACGACCTTGTCCTGAACCGTAACATGAATGCCCCCCTCACCTTCGACGCGGGCAAGATAGTCAACCTTGATGGATCTACTTTTCATGTGCTTCGCTCTCTTTTCGGAACGATTCGGCATATGCGTTGTAGCTCCGGAATAGATGCAGGAGCTCAAGGTTCTTCATCCCCAAGCCCTTCCAGTATTCCGCCAGCGATGAAGTATTGGGAGTTTCCTTAGGACCAAAGCAGCCGAAACATCCCCGATGATAGGAAGGACAGAGGGCGTCGCAGCCGGCCTGTGTCACTGGCCCCAAGCACGGGGGGCCATGCGTCACAAGCCCACACACCGTTCCGCGGCGCTTGCACTCAAGACAGACGCTGTACGTCGGTGTCGTCGGTTTTCGGTCATTCAGGAAGGCGCTCAGCACCTCCACGAGTTGGACCTTGCTGATGGGGCATCCACGAAGCTCAAAATCGACGAAGACGTGATCCGTGATGGGGGTCGACTTGTTCAGAGTTTCGATGTAGGATGGAGTCGCATAGACGATCGATGTGAACTCGCGCACGTCTTTGAAGTTGCGAAGTGCCTGGATACCCCCCGCTGTCGCACAGGCTCCAATCGTAACGAGCACTTTGGAGGATCGACGCACCTGGTGGATGCGCTCGGCATCGTGTGGTGTCGTTATCGATCCTTCAACGAGTGACAGGTCATAGGGACCCTTCACAACCTGGCGTGAAGCT
>JAERML010000258.1 GCA_016844425.1 Bacteroidota bacterium | reverse complement strand
CGGCACTCGATATGGTACTACTTTGGCGGTGTTTCTCTCTTCCTGTTTATCATTCAGGTAACGACAGGGATCCTCTTGTTGCTCTATTACAAGAGCGGAGAAGAACTTGCGTTCGAAAGCGTGCAATTCATCACGTCGAAAGTGCGGTTTGGGTGGCTCATTCGATCCATCCACAGCTGGGCCGCAAACCTGTTCATTCTTGCGGCGTTCATCCACATGTTCAGCGTGTATTTCACAAGAGCGTACAAGAAGCCGCGTGAGATCACGTGGATCACAGGAATGCTGATGTTCTTTCTGGGGCTCTTTTTCGGCTTCAGCGGATATCTTCTTCCCTGGAACGAGCTTGCGTTTTTTGCGACGAAGGTTGGGACCGACATTGCCGGCGTGATACCGGTCGTCGGCAAATCGGTGATGATCTTTCTGCGTGGGGGAGAAGATGTGACAGGCGCAACCCTGTCGCGCATGTTCGGATTTCACATCGCGATTCTTCCGGGCCTTTTTACTGTTTGTCTGGGGATTCATCTCCTGTTGGTGCAACGGCAGGGAATGAGTGAGCCGGAGGAGAGTGGACAAGACATGAAGACCATGCCCTTCTTCCCCAACTTTCTGCTTCGGGACCTCTTATTGTGGCTTATTGTCTTGAACATCGTGGCTATTCTTGCTGTGCTCTTTCCGTGGGAATTGGGCCAAAAGGCTGACGCGTTTGCTTCTGCACCGGCGGGCATTAAGCCGGAATGGTATTTCCTATTCATGTTTCAAACGCTGAAATATATTCCAGCGAAGATCCTGTTCATAGACGGTGAAGTTTTGGGAATTCTGATCTTCAGCGCTGCTGGCTTGCTTTGGACTCTGGTGCCGTTCTGGGATCGGGAAACCAAGCGTGGAAGACGCGCGCGATTCCTCACCTATGTGGGGATCGTAGCAGTCGTGTTCATCATTTCTCTCACAATCGTTGGATGGCTGTCGTGAGACATAGGTCCCTACACTTTGTTCTCTGGGTGATCGTAGCATCGATTGCTGCGCCCGCATCATCGGCTCTCGCGCAGGACCAATGCCGCGCATGCCATGAAGCGCTTGGCGATACTCCGTCGACACTCTTCAAGAAAGACATCCATGCCCGGATGGGGTTGTCATGTGCGGACTGCCACGGAGGGAATCCGAAAACGGAAGATATGGAAGCGGCGATGAACAAAAGCGCCGGCTATTTTGGTGTGCCAAAGGGGGACGGGATTTTGAAAGTTTGTGCGAGATGCCACTCGAGCGCACCAATCATGGTGAAGAAGTTCAACTCGTTATTGCCCATGAACCAGGCGGAGTTGCTGTCGACAAGTGTCCATGGCACACTTTCCACAACTGGAAAAGAAGCCATCGCTGCTTGCACGAATTGCCATGGTGCCCATGGCATAGTCAAAAAGGACGATCCCGCTTCTTTGGTCAACGCTCTGAATCTTCCGAAAACCTGTGCAAAGTGTCACTCAGACGCCCGATATATGAGGACGTACAATCCGGGATTGCCGATCGATCAGTACGACAAATACCGCATGAGCGTTCATGGAAAGCGGAACACATCCGGCGACATCAAGGTGGCATAGTGCGCAAACTGTCACGGAAGCCATGGAATTCTGTCTGCGAAAGATGTGAGGTCGAGCGTGTATCCGACAAACATACCCGCGACGTGCGGGGGGTGTCACTCGGACGGTAAGTACATGCGCGGTTACGGTATACCTTCGGATCAACTTGAAAAGTTCACCAAGAGCGTGCACGGAGTTGCCTTGCTCCAAAAAAAGGACCTCGGGGCTCCAGCCTGTAACAAATGTCACGGTAACCACGGTGCGACGCCGCCCGGAGTCGAATCGATTTCCAAAGTGTGTGGAACGTGCCACGCTCTGAATGCCGATCTGTTCTCGAAGAGTCCTCACAAGAAGGCGTTTGACCAGAGAAAACTCCCGGAGTGCGAATCTTGTCATGGTCATCATGAAATCGTGGTCGCGACGGATGACCTCCTGGGAGTATCCGCGCAGGCGGTCTGCACCTGGTGCCACGGCAAGAAGCCGGACTCGAAGGCATACCTCGTCGCGAAGACGATGCGCGAGGCCGTCGATAGCTTGAACCATGCAGAACAAGCGGCGACCATACTTGTAGAAGAAGCGGAACATATGGGCACGGAGATAGCCGAAGCAAAATTCAGATTGCGCGATGTTCGTCAAGCTCGCCTGGAATCGCGAACGATGGTTCACTCGTTTGACGAAAAGCAGCTTGGGGAGGTCGTGGTGAAAGGACTCAACTCAGCCGCGACGATTTCCGATGATGCGCGCCTGGCAATGGAAGATTACCATTTCCGGCGCCGGGGGTTGGGCGTCGCGACGCTGATCATCACGGTGCTCGCTGTTTCTCTGTACATCTACATCCGGCGGCTGGAGCGGAAGCAGTCGAACTCGTAAGGCACCATCCTCATTTAAATCTGTGCTGTAGCGAACGTTCACACAATCGGTGAGATTGCTATGAATGAGCAGCTTGACCCGCGCACCGAGAAAATCATCTTCATTGCACAGATTCTTAGTGTATCCCTGATCTGGGTTTTTGTCATCGGGATCACTGTCTGGATCCTCAATTTGATTCGTATCTCCATCGAGCTTCATGATATGCCGGGTGCATCTGTGGGCATCAGCATTGTTGCCATACCAGTCTTTATCACGCTAGCATCAATCCTTACCTACGTCTTTCTAGGGCTCCAGAAGGAAAGGAACAGGCCTTCGAACAAATCTGAGGAGAAATGATATGAGACTCCCACGATTGGTTGCAGTAATTCCCTTTCTCGCTAGCGGAATGCTCCTGGCTCAGGAGATCCAACTTCCTCAGAATCCACTGGAGGGTAGGATCATCTTTGAGGAAAAGAGGTGTATCGAATGCCATTCGGTCGGAGGCTTCGGCGGGACAGCAGGGCCTGATCTCAGCAAGTCCAGGTTTTTCGGCAGCACGCTGGAACTCGCTTCTGTTATCTGGAACCATACTCCACAGATGAACCGGAAGTTCCGTCAGCTCAGGATGAGTCGCCCAGTTCT
>JAERML010000257.1 GCA_016844425.1 Bacteroidota bacterium | reverse complement strand
TTCTGCGCGCTCTTCAACTCTCCCCTTTTGACTTTCGTACCGGTACTTGGCTACAAACCACGCGCCAACGGCACCAACAACCAGTCCGACAACTAACAGAGTGATTTCCATCCCGATATCATGTGAAGTGACTACAGAAGTATGAACGGTGGATACAAAACCGAACAACAAGAGAGCCAAACCTCATTGGTCGGGATCGGCTCTGCAATAGTATAACTGATTGTTTGAAGAGCGGTTTACTTCCTGTTCCCCATAACTCTGAGCAGCAGCAGAAACAGGTTGATGAAATCAAGATACAATCGGAGCGCTCCCATGATTGCGCCCTTCTGCTCGGCCTCCTCACCTTGCGACACTATACCACTCATCTCTTTGATCTTCTGAGTGTCGTACGCTGTCAGCCCCACAAAAACAAGAATGCCGACGTAGGTAGTGATCCAGTAGAGGTTTACCACTGATGCGAGGACCACCCCAATCAACCCCATCATCAGAAAGCTACCGAAGCTCGTAAGGTCGCGCTTCGTGATGTATCCATACGCACTCATCGCGCCAAACGTCCCAGCCGTTACAAAGAATGTCGTCGCCATGGATGCAGCTGCGTAGAGAAGGAATATGAGGGAGAGCGTCAACCCTGTCAGCGCGGAATATGCGACGAAGACAAGAGTCGCGGTGGATGCAGACATTTTCTCGACCCTGGCGGACAGCCAGATAACGAGGCCAAGCTGACCGAACACCAAGCCGAGAAACGTCCAGCGGCTCGAAAAAATGAGCTCGAGCAGTGCCGGAGTGTTGATGGTCAGCAGTGCAACGATCCCGGTGACCATCAGGCCGGCCATCATCCAGCCATACACTTTCGCAACAAACGCACGCTGCAACTCCTGGGCTTGTTCCGCGGTTACAGTCGAGGACGTTACCCCCTGTTCATTCATGTGGTCTCCTCCGTGGTGTGAAATGATATCACAAATATACGGTAAGTTTCTCCATCTCGCAACCGATACGCGCAAAAGGGAGGCCAACCCACCCCGGGGCCCGACCTCCCTTGCGCTACCAGACTGAATCTGTTACTGAGCGACAGCTTGCGCCGCCTCGTCGATCGCCTGACGGAACTGGTCAATCGTTTCACCAAAGACCCGCACGGTGGTCCGCTTCTTCTCCTCGCCGTCCAGCCTGTTCTCTGAGATCGACAGGTACTTGTTCCCGTTCTTCGCCTCTTTCACATCCACGAAGTAGGTCGTCTTTCCCGAGCGAACCATCGTCGAGTAGATTGCATTGTTGTTTGTCATGACATCCTCCACACATTTGTTTATTGGTTGACTTCCGCCAGAGGCTGTCTCTGGATCCGGAGTTGAGGTCTTTTTGGTTGTGACCCCTTCTACTATAAGAAACGAAATGAGGTAACAGCTGGCGCCTGCCAGCTCAACCCATTGGTTTATATGTACTTCCGGAAGGAAAGGAGGTAACCAAAACGGTCAGCCACCCGGATGAACTCTCGAACATGGAAAAAACCTCCAAATCGGACCCTGATTGATTCCTCTTGCTTTGCTCCAAGTCCATCCCTATCTTATTGACAGTCGCCGGATGTGATGCTGGATCCTCTACTCAATGTCAGCCACACCGGATGGGCTGCACACTTCTATCCTCGTTCTTTTTCAACGCGGCGCCCGAGGCGCTTCACACCCGCATCTGTTCTTAAACCGTTCTTCTTCGAGTTTCCAGGCTTCAGTTCGGGTAACACATCGCAAAGAGCCAACCGCGAATTGCTACCCAATGCGCGCCTGAAACCCGGTGCCCCGAATATACAATGGTCAGCTCACAGCGTGACCTGAATACGTCCAAAAGCCAAATCTCACAGGAGGTTCTTATGGGAGAAAATATCACAGTAATCAACGCCAAGACGGGAAAGGAATTCCAGATCCCCAAGGATCTGCTGGTCCAGGATCATGTCACAATGATCGACAGCAGGACAGGCAAGGAGTATCCCATTCCGATCGTTAACGGCACAATCAAGAGCATCGATCTCCGTCAGATCAAAGTGTCCGATGATGACTTCGGTCTGATGGGATATGACCCTGCGTTTATGAATACCGCGTCATGTCAGAGCAAGATCACGTTCATCGATGGGGACAAGGGCATCCTCCGCTATCGCGGATATCCCATCGAACAACTTGCAGGGAAATGCACGTTCCTCGAGGTGGCATACCTGATTCTGCACGGCGAATTGCCTACCAGGTCTCAGCTGGATGAATGGACCTACAACATTACGCATCACACTCTGCTGCACGAGAACATCAAGAAGTTCATGGAAGGATTCCATCCCGATGCGCATCCAATGGGGATGCTCGTGAGCACGGTAGCTGCACTGTCCACCTTTTATCCCGATTCGAAAAACATCTTCGATCCGGAGTCCAGGAAGCTGCAGATCTATCGACTCATCGGAAAGATGCCGACTATCGGCGCGTACGGTTACAGGCACCGTCTCGGCCTCCCGTACGTTTATCCGGACAACGAGCTGAGCTACACGGCCAACTTCCTCAACATGATGTACAGAATGACCGAGGTGAAGTACAAGGTGCAGCCCGCCCTTGAACGTGCGCTCGAGATCCTCTTCATCCTCCACGCCGACCATGAGCAAAACTGCAGCGCGAATGCCATGCGGAGCATTGGGAGTTCCCAGGCAGACCCGTTTGTGTCAACTGCCGGCGCGGCTGCGGCGTTGTACGGACCGCTCCATGGCGGTGCCAATGAGCAGGTGCTTGTCATGTTGAAGCAGATCGGTTCGAAAGACAATGTTCCCGCGTTTGTCAAGGAAGTGAAGGAGGGGAAGGGAGAGAAACGTCTAATGGGCTTCGGCCACCGGATCTACAAAAACTACGATCCGCGCGCAAAGATCATCAAGCAGACAGCCGAGGAGGTGTTTGAAGTCACGGGCCGCAACCCGTTGCTTGACATCGCCGTTGAACTGGAACGCATCGCACTCGACGACGAGTATTTCATCAAACGCAAACTCTATCCGAACGTCGATTTCTATTCGGGCATCATCTATCAGGCAATGGGTATCCCGACGGACGCGTTCACGGTCTTGTTTGCCATCCCCCGAACGGCAGGCTGGCTTGCACAGTGGCAGGAGTTGCTGCTCGATCCCGAGCAAAAAATCGCCCGGCCGAGGCAGGTCTATCTTGGTGAAGACAAACGGGATTTCGTACCAATCGAAAAAAGGAAATAGCTGAAGGTCTTCCACATCATTCCCGGCTCGCAAAGCATTCACGGTGCCGCGGGCCGGGAGGATGTGGCACTGTCGTTGTCAAAGAATGCGAATTCCTCTCGTGCATTTGCTCTCGATTGAATGAACGAGAGGAATTGCTTTTGATTGAAGGTCACTCCTCCTCCACACCTCCCGCGGAAATCCGCTGTTGTGTTTCTCCGTAAACCTCCGTAATGTTGGCTCATGCAGCATCCATTGCTTCGGCTCTTCCTCGTCCTTATTGTGCAATCAGCGCTGGCTGGTAACTCG
>JAERML010000256.1 GCA_016844425.1 Bacteroidota bacterium | reverse complement strand
CCGCGCAAAGACCGATTGTGAATTGGTACCTATCAACGAGGAACGGTTTCTCAAATTTGTACATCAGAAGCCGGGTTTCGCGCTTGAAGTCATGAGGGTATTGGTCGAGCGACTTCGTTTGATGGATGAGATGGCGTAAGAGTTCGGCTTGAACGAAGCGGGCTCGGGGCGGATGATATACCGGATATCATCAAACAATTGAAACAACCCCTACGGATGACCGTAAGGGCAAATGCTTCCTCGTCCCCGCCGACGAAATCCGCGCCAACAGTACAACCTGTCAATCTCCATGTACAAGCAAATAGAACACAAAGAAATCGAATATGAAAAGCCCGGCGTAATCATGGAGAAGGTCAAAACGTTGGAGCGTAGATAGCGAAGGATGTTGAAGAGATCAAAGGGATGCTCTAGCACTCCTGCATCATGGCTAAAGCCGATCTTTCTTTTGTTTGTGAATCCCCCACCATAAATGGTGGGGTTAGGATTAGGATCGGAGCAGTTCGAGCTCTCGAGCGGGCCACATAACCCCAACCTTCAGGTTGGGGTTGAGCCATCACCACACACCACCCCGGGCTTTAGCCCTGACAGGAGAGTCGCATGTCCTATGTGAGAGTCTGGATACACGCAGTATGGGGAACGAAGAACCGGGAACCACTTCTCACGGGAGAGATACGTCCAAGCGTAATAAGGCACATTCGCGAGAACGCCAGGCAAAAGGAAATCTACATCGATAGACTTAACGGGTTCACCGACCATCTCCATTGCTTGTTCGGGCTGAATGCGGATAGGTCGATTGCGAAAGCACTGCAGCTCATCAAGGGTGAGTCTGCATATTGGATCAACAAAGAGAGTATCACGCGTGCCAGGTTCGAGTGGGCGAACGAATACTACGCAGTATCGGTGAGCGAATCAGCGCTGGACGATGTGCGGGCGTACATCGACAATCAGGAAGAGCATCACAGAAAGAGAACGTATGCTGAGGAGGTGGACGAATTCATGCAGAAGTTCAGCTTCTCGCGACTGCCTGCCGAAGGTACGAAGGCAGGTCATGGCTGAAGCCGGTCTTTGTTTTTTTGGTGAAGCCCCCACCATGAATGGTGGGGTTAGTTGAAAGATGCCAAGCAGATCGAGCACAAAGAGATTGAGTACGAGAAGCCGGGCGTCATCATGGAAAAGGTCATACAATTGGAGAAGCAAATAGAAAATGACATTGAAGCCATCAAAGCAATGATCCCATAACCGTGGTGAAGAAAAAGGCAAAACAGGTTTCAGTCGGTCGTCACTATGGCGGACTCTTGTCCTCCGTCAGCGAGTTGCTGGAGCAGGCCCGGCGAACGTCTGCGCGTGTCGTGAACGCTGTCATGACAGCAACCTATTGGGAGGTCGGACGAAGGATTGTTGAATTTGAACAAGCCGGTGAGAAGAGGGCTGAGTATGGTGAAGTGCTGTTGGTAAGGCTGTCGTCTGATTTGACT
This sequence comes from Bacteroidota bacterium, assembly GCA_016844425.1. Next base: position 1,756 of record JAERML010000256.1, on the reverse strand, counting down.
ACCCGATTCGGTCGGGGCTTTGGAAAGAGCAACCTCTTCCAAATGAGGGCGTTCTATCTTGCTTATTCCGACATTTTCCAGACACTGTCTGGAAAATCTGACTCCGCGACCAGCGATGGAATATTCCAGACAGTGTCTGGGAAATTGGGAATTGTGCAGACAGTGTCTGCAATATCTGCGACACCGTCGCGTAAATTCACCATCTCCGATCTCGCTCAGGCATTTCCTCTTCCTTGGTCCTAGGGGAACCGCCCTCGCTGAGATCTCGTTACAATGAATGACAGCGTAAGCCACCAAACAAGAATCATACATTTGAAGAGAGGAGAGCCTCAATGAGAGGGATAGCTGCATGGTCATTCGGTGTGTTCATCGTTGCCGTGCTTCTCGGAGTGTTGGGATGCAAGAGCGATGAAGAGACAAATCCAGCGACAGTTCCGCCGAACACCGTTGTGATGAGCTCCAGCACCTTCAGTCCCGCCACCATTACTGTTCAGAGGACGACCACAATAACATGGCGGAATGACGACAGCATCGTCCACACCTCCACAAGTGACAGCACAGGCTGGGATACTGGCGATATTCCCGCAGGTGGCAGCAGAACAACAACATTTAGTACTGCTGGGACATTCAGGTACCACTGCACCTATCACCGCACAATGGGCATGGTGGGAACAGTGATTGTTCAGTAGAGAAGCGATCGGCTTTTTTCGCCGGAGTTTCTTCTCGGCAAATTGGAAATGTTGATTGCCTGGGCATGCTAAGTACAAGCGTCGGATTGCATCTCTCAACCGTTTCTTCTACATTTTAACGCCTCTTCTAGAACTCCGGTTGAAAAGCTTAACCGCAGAGCACGCAGAGATCGCAGAGGGAAAAAGTTCTTATTTTCTGTGCCTATTCCAATCATTTACTCTGCGCTCTTTGTGATCTCTGCGGTTAAATTCCTTTTTGCTGGGCTTTCGACTGCGCTTCTAGGTGAGTTGCGTCTGAAGGCAGGAGCTCCAGTTCCACGATTAGCCTTCGCTATGCAAGCTCTCGTTCTAAGAAACACAAAACAATAATCAGGAGAAACAATCATGGTGAAACTGTCAGTGCGGTGGCTTGTCATTGTCGCGCTCATATCGTTGATCGCGCAGAGTGTATACTCTCAGCTTGAAACTCCGCAACCAAGCCCGAAAGGGAAGATCGAGCAGAGAGTTGGAGTGATGGATGTTTCAGTAAATTATTCTCGCCCCGGCATAAAGGGTAGAAAGATTTTCGGAGACCTCGTTCCGTTCGATCAGGTCTGGCGAACAGGAGCCAACGATCCTACCACGATCTCATTCAGCGATGCGGTGAAGCTCGAAGGGCATGAAGTTCCTGCGGGGACATACTCTCTCTACACGATCCCGGGAGAGAAGGAATGGACAATCATCATCAACAAAAAGACAAAAGGCAGAAGGAAGATGCAGCGACGTTCAAGGTGAAACCGGCATCAACACAGGCCACCGTTGAGACGTTTACAATCAACATTACCGACATTGGAACGAATTCCGCCAATGTAGAGCTTGCGTGGGAAAATACGGTCGTGAAGTTCCGAATGGAGTTTGATGTCGATAGCAAGGTAATGGCAGCGATCAAGAAGTCGATGGAGAACCCTTACTCCAGCGTTTCAGGAATGTACTATCAAGCAGCGAACTACTACTTCACAACCGGGAAGGACCTGAATGTTGCACTCGATTGGACGAACAAGTCGCTCGAGATGAACAAGAACCCTTAC
>JAERML010000049.1 GCA_016844425.1 Bacteroidota bacterium | reverse complement strand
ACCTAACGTGGTGAAGTTCTTTGATCTGGACCGTGATAACCATCTGGATCTGATCGTGGGAGGCGATACGACCGCTCTGAAGGTTTTCTGGGGTGATGGTTTCGGGAATTTTCCGTCGGATACCACGATCATCACGGTCAATCCCATTCCCACTCTCAGTGGAGGCAGAGTACGCTCGCTTGATACCGGCAGAGTGAGCTTCGTTCTTAGTTCTACGACGATATTGATCACCGAGGATGACGGCTTCCTTCCAAACACGAGTTATCTTGCCTACCTCGGCAGCAGCGGACGCAATGTTACGCACTTTGTGATAAAACGTCCTGGGCCAGGCTTCACTCCAGACACTATTCCAGCTGTACTGACTGATTTCATCGTTGGAAATTTCGACGGTAACAGTGATCCTGAACTCGCCGCACTGACGACAACTCCTCTGCCTCTGGCCATGTATGTGTTCAACGATACGAATGCTCAAGGCGGAGGTGGATTCCTGCCCTACGGAACTCGCTACCGATATCAACTCGGCACCGGTAGTGCCCCCGGCCATGCTTCAAGCATTGTTATGGGAGATTTCGATGGTGATACAGATCTCGATCTTATCACCTTAGGGAGCACCTCAGCGTGTGTGTTCATCAGGAATCAGGGGAACTTCACTTTCTCCAGTGAGACGATCCCAGCCAGTTTTGCAACCGGTCTTGTGAGCTTAGACTACGAGAACGACGGCGACCTCGACTTTGTTACGGTGAATGAACTGCTGAATACTAACGGGGTAACGGTATTTTTGAACAATGGCACAGGTAGTTTCAGTGCAAAGGAGAATTGCTTCCTGCCATTTGCCACCGGCAGACCCTTTGGTGTCGTTGCTTCCGACTTCGATCGTGATGGCAAGACGGACATCGCCATCGTGGCACAAGAAGCGGTACTCGGGCGCGATTCACTTTTTGTTCTCTACAATCTCGGCGGCGGCATCACGAGAGTTGATGAGCACAGAACGTCTGTGCTTCCCGACGCGTTTTCTCTGTCACAGAACTTTCCCAATCCGTTCAACCCCTCCACCCGAATCGAGTATGCATTGCCACACGCAAGCCGGGTGAGACTCACAGTGTACAATATACTTGGTCAACTTGTTGCCACACTCGTTGATGAGGAACGACCGGCAGGTCGATTTTCGGTTGAGTGGAATGGCAGCAACCTGAGCAGCGGAGTGTACTTCTACCGGTTAGAAGCCACCACTGCAAATGGCCGAGAGGCATTCAAGAGCCTGCAGAAGATGCTGCTCCTCAAGTAGCAAGCCACAGCACATATAGAATCCCACGAGCAATGTCATGCCGGGTCGTTGACAATGCACGGCGACCTTGCTACCTTTGCATCAGCTTGTCATTGCCAAACTGCTCCTTGCAACGGTATCCTATGACGCTGTGCCGATTGTTCTCAGAGTGTGTTTCTGTACTGCTCCTCATCCTGCACACACAGTTCCTGCCCGCGCAGGTTTTGCCCTTCCAGCACTACACTCTGAACGACGGCTTGTTGACTAACGGCGTCGCTGAATTGTACCAGGGTTCTCACGGATATCTCTTCGTCAGTTCTGCAGAAGGACTGAGCGTCTTCGACGGCGTTTCGTTTACTCATTACCGGACGAAGGATGGGCTCCCATCAAATTTTGTCAATTGTGTGTATGAACAACCTTCTTCTCCCGGTCTCATGTGGATAGGAACGAACAATGGTCTCGCCAGATTCAGTTCAAACCGCTTCACACAGATGCTCGTTGATACGACCCAAAGATCCTTGCTCGTCAGGTCCATCTTTGTGGATGTCGCCGGAACGGTTTGGTGTGGAACGCTCGGAGGATTGTACACGATCAGAGGGAATTCAATCAGCAGGGTTGAGCTGGGGATCGCACAAATCAATGAGATCAAGGTTGCGGGCATTTCCCCGGACTCTGTGTTGTGGGTTGCGGTCGGCAATGTTCTCTTGGCTCTCCGGCTTTCGGGCGAGGTCATCAATAGCATTCTACTCAGCAATTCGAGGTCGAACCACTTCACCGACGTTCTTGCAGACAGACATGGAAACGTCTGGGTCGGGCTGCGTGACAGCACGCTCTGCTTGTTTCAAAAAGGCGTTTTGGTTGTCAGGCGACGAATTCCCACAGGCCGGGTTCACCACCTCATACTGGATCATGAAAAGGATCTCTACATCGGGACAGACGATGGATTACTTATCATCGACATCAACAGGTTTCATTCGAACGATTTTGAGCAGGTAATAACCAGGAGCGGCCTGCCAGCCAGCTTCGTCAGCGGCGGACTCATTGATAAAGAAAAGAACCTCTGGTTATCGTTTCGCGATATGGGAATTGCAACTCTCAAGACCCGTGGAGTTTGGTCCTTCCCCCTGTCCGGCATACCCACCGCGTACAACAATGCCCGGGCTGCATGTGATTCAGCCGGACATTTCTGGGTGCCCTCAGGTGATAGCCTTGTCGAGATACAACGAGTCGGCAGGAGCAATTGGCTGGTGACAAAGCATGGCGTCGGTACGACGGCAAAGACCGGACAGCCGATTGGAGTAGTGTACGACCATGAACACCGATTATGGTTGAGCTTCAGGGAAGCGCAGATTCATGCCTACCATGTACGGTCACGAAGAGGAAGGGCAAGCACACTGTCTCTTATCAAGACTCTTGAAACGGGCATCCCCCATTTCTACTTTACCTTTACCATCGACCGCCGTGACCGCCTGTGGTGTCAACAACGGGGAGGAGTGGCTATGATTGACCACATGCGAAAGACGGTAATGCGAATGTACACATCTGCTGACGGACTCACCGACCTTGATGCGCGAACGATGTATGAAGACCGGGATGGAAAAATGTGGCTCGGCCAATTCACCGATGGGATAGCGGTCGTGCATGGAGATGGCGCCAACTCTCCTCTTCGTACATTCGCTGCAGGGCGCGAACTTCCGGCGGGGTTCATTCGTGCGCTCTGCGAAGACGATGATGGAAGGATGTGGGTGGGCACCCGTTATAGCGGTTGCGCCGTGCTGGATGGTGATAGTGTGCATCTGCTCTCAGCAGGGAATGCGCTGCCAAGCGATGCTGTGTGGTGTATTGCAAAGGATGGGCAGGGCATGATGTGGCTGGGAACCTCGCTGGGTCTCGTCGCCATCGATCCTGTCACACACAGAACTGTCCCGACGGGCAACGACATTGTGCGAGACCCGGTTCTCTCCCTTGGCGTATCACCGCAGAAGGAGATCTGGTTTGTTACATCAGATGCCTTCGGGATCATCGAACGAAACAGTCTCTATGAACCTCCACAAGCGCTGGTGGTGCGCGTAGACCGCATGAAGGTTGATGAACAGCTTGTCGATCTCACGGGATCTCTCGAGCTTCCGTACGACCGTAACAACTGTACGTTCGGCTTTCTGAGCGTCAGTTTCCGGAGCACACAAGATATCCGCTACCAATACAGACTCCTGGGCCTCGATGACGACTGGCAACAGCCGACCTCGCAACGTTCAGTCACGTATGCATCGCTCACACCGGGAGCCTATCGTTTTGAAGTGAGGGGGACAAGGATTGGAACACCGTTGTATAGTCCGCCAGCCGCCATCTCCTTCACTATCACGCCCCCCTTCTGGGCAACTTGGTGGTTCATGTCTCTTTCTTTTGTTGGGGTTGCTGGAACGCTCCTCTTTCTCTACCGGCGACGCATCAGGGGGTTGGAAAACGAGAAACGCACGCAGCAGGAATTTTCCATCCGCCTCATGGAGTCTCAGGAGACCGAGCGGAAGCGCCTCGCAGGTGAGTTGCACGACAGTCTTGTGCAAAACCTCCTCGTTGCGAAGAACAGGTCGCTGCTGGGAATGAAGAAAGCCGGTGATGCCGAGGGTGTCACACGTGAGCTGTCGGAAATCTCGGACGCATTGACCGAAGCCATTGATGAAGTGCGGGAGATTGCTCACAACCTCAGGCCGTACCATCTGGACCGTCTTGGTCTGAGCAAAGCGCTTCGTGCACTCGTTGAGCGCATGCGTGAGTCCTCGACGATTGAGTTTCGCGAAACAATCGACCCGATCGATTCGTCCCTCAGTCCCGAGGACAGTATTCAGCTTTTCCGGATTGTCCAGGAAGCGATGAACAATATCCTGAAGCATTCCGGTGCAACACTTGCCACTATTTCTGTCAGACAGAATGGACAGGCGATCGATGTCGTTGTTTCGGACAACGGCAAAGGCTTCATTGCTCACTCTGCTGCAAAGGATGATGACAAGCCCGCGACGTTTGGGCTCGGAGGAATCGAACAGCGGGTAGGGATGATGAACGGGACATGGTCGATTCAATCCCTGCCGGGTAGCGGAACGACGGTGAACATTCGGATACCGGTGAAGGGCCAACCCCAATGATCTCCTCCATCACTCTCATCCTGGCAGACGATCATCCTTTGTTCCGGAAGGGACTCCGACAGGCCATCGAGGAAGACGCCGGAATGAAGATTGTGGGCGAGGCGGGGGATGGCAAGACGGCCCTTACTCTTCTTCAAGAACGCACACCCGATGCAGCGATCCTTGACATCAACATGCCGGGAATGAGCGGCCTGGAGATTGCGCAACACGTCCAACGGGACGGTCCGTTTGTCGCAATAGTCATCCTCACGAATTACAAAGATGAACGGATGTTCGACGAAGCAATGGATGCCGGCGTACGGGGATATGTTCTGAAGGACACTGCCGTGGTCGACACGCTCGAAGCAATTCGGGCGGTGACAATGGGGCGGTACTATTTCAGTCCAGGTCTCTCCGACCTTCTCGCGAAGAGAAGTCAGCGTGCAAAGACTCTTTTGCAGGAACGCCCTTCGCTGGCAACACTCACGCCCACCGAGCGCCGCATCCTAAGGCTGATTGGAACACACAACACCAGCAAAGAGATTGCCGATGAGCTGCATATCAGCTATCGCACCGTCGAAACCCACCGCACCAACATTGCCACGAAGCTGAACATCCACGGCAGCCACAGCCTGCTCAAGTTCGCTATCGAGAACAAATCCGCCCTGCAAGATCAGTAGGCTCGTCTCCGTTCGCCCCCATTCCGTTCTACGTGTTTCCCCGTAGCCATAATTACGTGGCTGCCTCTATTCCTTCTGCTTCTGTGCCTCTTTATACTGCAGATAGCATTCCTTACCTGCCCATGATCCTTATTGCCGACGACAATCCCCGGATGCGGGAGACGATCAAGATGATGCTTGCCGATGCGGGCCCGGATTTCATCGAGTGTGCCGACGGCGCTGACGTGCTTGCATTGTACCGGAAGCACAAACCTGATTGGGTGCTGATGGATATCCGGATGGGGGCGATAGACGGCATCGCTGCTACACGTGAGGTCACTTCTGCCTTTCCGAACGCACGGGTTATTATCGTAACGAACTACAACGATTCATTCCTCCGCGCAGAGGCTGAAGAAGCTGGTGCGGTGGGCTATGTCTTGAAAGACGACCTTTCGGCGTTGCATTCACTCATTCGGTGAAGGCTGTCGCTGCGGAGGACCGTCAGAATTCACAATTGTTCTTTCTCAAGGAGGCTACCATGAAACGACTCGCAACCCTTGTTTCTTTTTTGTTGGTGCTGGTCACTGTGGCATCTGGCCAACCCATGTCCGGCAACTACACCGTTGGCGGGATATCGCCCAACTTCCTCACGCTGCAAGATGCGGCAAGCGCCATCAAGTCACGCGGGGTTTCAGGACCTGTTTTCATCAACGTCCGCCCTGGAACCTACACACGCAACGGCGGTACAAGCACCGTCTTTAGGTTGGACAGTATAATCGCCGGCGTATCCCCGACCAACCGCATTACGTTCCAACCGGATGCAGCCGCTGGAGGAAATGTCGACAACGTCATCCTGCAAGCGGACTTTAACAGCAGCTCGAATCCAAGGGTTGTCGCGTTCGTACGCACAGACTATACCACGATCCGCAACCTTACCTTCAAGGATGCCGACTCGATGGATACGCCTGTGTTTACTTTCCTCGATGCGAGTTTCGATCAGTGGAATTTATCAATCGAAGGCCTGGAAGTCGACGGCTGCAAGTTCATAGGCACACCATATTTCACAGGTTCCTTTGGAACGGACCTCGGAATCTTTTCAAGCACGAACCTGGCAAGCGCCAGCTTTACGCATAACCGGTTCTACGGGATTTTCCGGGCTATTACCAACAGGGGTGGTCTAAGCAGCCGTGCCGGCACCTTTGTTGTCGAAGACAACGAGTTTTACGAGGGCACTGGAGACGCGTTCACCTTTGCCATTCAGCTGAACCCTATCCAGGCTTCCGTCAGGCGCAACATCATCGATCTTGCAGGCGGGGGAGGGATAAAATTCGGTATCGAGGTGGTGCATTCCACGTCCGCTGTTATCGAGCGCAATTTCATCAATAACCGCGAGTCCGGCGGGGGGAATTTCACGGGCATCTTGGTGGCGAGTCCTTCAGGATTTGTGACCGACTCAATCTTGATTGCAAACAACGTGGTTATCACAATCCCTACCCTCTCTAGGGCCACATGCATGAAGGTGGAAACGCCGAACACCAAAGTCCTGTACAACACGCTAATTCATGGGGGTGGGCCAGACTTTGACAACATAGCCTTATTCTCGATCGGAGCGAACTGCACCGTGCTCAACAACATCATTCTTGCCAACTTTGCATATATGGCGTTCGATCAGGGCATTGCAGGTCAGGCGCAGAACCTTGTGTCAGATTATAACATCATCTTCCATTCCAATCCCTTTTCCTTTGGCGGCCTCGTCCGCCGCAACGGCACCGTCTTTACTAGTCTCGCAGGATATCAGGCAGCAACTGGATTGGATTCACACTCTGTCTCCAAGTCAATCAGCTTCTCCGATCAATTTCATCTCGACACCTGCCAGGCGCAGGACCCGGACCTGAACGGCATTCCGGTTCCGGGTATCACCGAAGACTATGACGGCGCTCCGCGTGATAGTGTGAAGCCGTTCAGAGGCGCAGACGAAAGTGTGCGCATACCATTCGATATGTTTGCCGATGGATTCCGTGCTGGACTGTCAGGCACGCCGTTCTCCGTCGCGGCAGGAGATTTCTTCGACAACGACAACGATGATGACATTGCCGTGCCCGATTATACTAACCGTCGGATCCAGCTCTTCCGTAATCTGCGACCGAGTAGATCGTTTGTTCAGTCGGGAATACTGTCTACCAGCGTTCAGCCCGGCGTGATAAAGCTCTTCGACTTCGACGATGACGGTCATCTCGATCTCATTGTTGGTGGGGATGAGGCTGCTGTGGACGTGTTCTGGGGTAATGCAGCCGGTGGATTTGGCTCCCGTGTGACGGTAGGAACGTTTGGAAGAGTTAGATCGATTGAGCCGGAACCGTTTGTCGCCCAAAGCCCATTCAAAACCATTTGGATTACCGAGGACAACGGATTCCTACCCTCGACAGGGTTTCTCGGATATCTCTTCAATCTGGGGGGCAGACAACTTTGTCACGATGTCAAATATCGTCAAGGACCTCCTCCTTCATTTTTCTACATACCTGACACGATCCCAACGGTCATGACTGATCTCGTTGTGGGCAACATCGATACCACTAATGACTATGAGGTGATAGCTCTCGGTGTTAGTCCATTGCCTTCTCGATTTGTCGTCTTTCACGAGTTGGTTGCGCTTCTCCTAGTAGGTTTCCCATGCAACGACGCTGGCTACGATGGTGTGTATGCCCAGCACCAATTCGGCACC